>VGWC01000013.1 GCA_016873775.1 Ignavibacteria bacterium
TTTCCTATTCTACACTATTAAAAATGCGTTCACTTTATTGTTTTTCATTTTAGTATTTTATCGGCGAAAAAATTTAGCAAAGTCAAAACACTATGAATCATACACTCACCATACACATACCGGATAACATTTATCAAATAATTACACAAGAAGCACTCCAAACAGGGAAATCTCTTGAGGAAGTACTTCTCCAATCAGTAAATTCTCTAAGAAAAACACCGCGCAATCCTTTTTTTGCAGACGAAAATTTTTACGAGGGAGACGTTCCTTCAGATTTATCGTTACATCACGATGAATATCTGTATGGAGATAAACAATGATTTTTATTGATAGCGGTGCGTGGATTTGTGGCATTGAACACGTACGCGAAACAATTCCCTTTGCGAGAATGATTTATCGGATTACGCCGTGAATAAATTGCAGTCATGCTGTGCGAATCGAAGAATCTTCTTTGATTCAACATTGAAGTAAAATTTGAGTAGATGCATCACTTCGTTCAGCATGACAAAATATATAGATGATATCAGTATTAAATCTCCACAAAACGTTTTCCAATGTTGTTGCCGTGAATGACGTTTCATTCAATGCAGAGCGAGGAAAAATATTTGGTTTGCTTGGTCCGAATGGCGCGGGAAAAACAACAATAATTCGTTTGCTGTTGAATATGATTTCGCTCGATGAAGGACAAATTACATTCGATGGGTTTGCATTTTCTTCTGCGCTGCAAAATAAAATCGGATATCTTCCCGAAGAGCGAGGTTTATACAAAAAAAGTAAATTACTCAACACGATAGTTTATTTTGCATGTCTTAAAGGACTTTCTGAAAACGATGCAATGAAACGTGCGAAAGATTGGCTTGCACGTTTTGAGTTATTGAATTATGCCGAACGGCGAATCCAAGAACTCTCCAAAGGCAATCAACAAAAAGTTCAATTCATTGTTTCGCTCATTCACGAACCGGAATATGTTATTCTCGATGAACCATTTTCTGGACTCGACCCTGTGAATCAATTACTGATGAGAGAAATATTTCTTGAACAACGCAAGCAAAACAAAGTCGTAATTTTTTCGACGCACATAATGGAACACGCAGAAAAATTGTGCGATGAACTTGTGCTTATCAACAAAGGAAAAATTGTTCTCGATGGAACAGTAAGCGAAGTAAAAAAACGCTTTGGAAAAAATGCAATTTATATCGAGTTTGATGGTGATGGAAGTTTTCTTTCTTCGATGAAGAGTGTTTCCAAATGTCAACTGTTTCAAAACTATGCAGAACTCGAATTGAACAGTAGGGAATCCCCTTCCGAATTTTTGCGAGAGATTGTTTCTAAACTCAACGTAACAAAATTTGAAACGAAAGAACCATCGCTGTATTCAATATTTCTTGAGTTGGTAGGAAGCGATTCTTCGGTAGAAATTATAGAAACGGAGAAAGGAGCGATGCAATGAAATCAAAAATATTTGCCGTAGCGAAACGGGAATTTTTGGAAAACGTACGAAGCAAAGCGTTTTTGATTTCGCTTGTGCTCACACCAGCGATTATGATTGGTTTTGGATTGTTACCTTCATTCTTTGTTTCGAAAGCAGAAACGAATACGATTATTCTCGGCATTGTAGATGAAACAAATTGGCTTACCGAAAAACTTTCGGAGCGATTAAATGAGAAATATAAACTTCCGAGTGAACAGCCGAATTATTTTTTACGAATATTTCGTAACGGCGATTTCCAAACACTTTTAAACAACGCTGATGCATTAGCATTGAAAGAAGAAATTGAAGGCGTTTTTATTTTTCCAAACACCATCGAGAGCGATTCGACAATAGAATATCGTTCAATTCATCCGGGAAACATTCATCTGGTCAATCGTTTTGAGAAAACGATTCAAGAAATACTACGAGAAGAGCGAATGCGAAGAGCGAATGTAAGCGATGAAGAGATAAAAAAGTTTTCGCAAACCTTAGAAATCAATCCGATAAAAATTTCAACTGAAGGAGAAGAAAAAAAAATAGATTTCAAAACACAATTTTTTTCTTCGTACATTTTTGTAATGCTTATGTTAATGCTGATTCTCACATCAGGACAAATGTTGGTGCGGAGCGTTGTTGAAGAAAAATCCAATCGTATTGTAGAAATTTTGCTTTCAAGTTGTTCTGCAAGCGATTTGATGAATGGAAAAATTCTTGGATTGAGTGGACTTGGTATAACGCAAATTTTCTTGTGGGTTCTTATTGGAATTTCTGCCGTTCCTTCGTTTGCGGTGTTACTTTTTTCAACAAATGGAATTTGGTTTCTCCCAATGTATTTTATTCTTGGTTATTTGATGTATGCCGCAATTTTTGTAGGTATTGGTTCGCTTGTCAATACTGAACAAGAGGCGCAGCAGATTACCACGTACGTAAGTTTAATATTAGTTTTCCCCATTGTTCTATCAATAAATGCGTTTGAGAATCCGAACGACTCATTGTTTCAAATACTTTCCTTTTTTCCGTTGATGACACCAACGATGATTGCGTTGCGAATTTCTGTGCAAATGCCTTCAACGTTTGAAATTATTGCAACACTACTTTTGCTTTTTGCAACAATGGTAACATTGATGTGGACAGCAGGAAAAATTTTTCGCATAGGAATACTTTCAACCGGAAAGAGAATGACAATGAAAGAACTTTGGGAGTACTTGAAAACGCATTAACACAGAAAGTTTTTCAAATTTTTGTGTTACTCAAATTTAATTGCTCATATTTGTGCCGATTTTTTTTCACTAAGAAATCGGAGCAGTATATATCGGTTCAGAGTCGCATCCGTATGCAGTAAAACCAAGTGGAACAATTTTAATTGATGCGCTTGGTATTGGTCCTCATGTTCACGTTGCGAGTTATGAATTTGCCTGCAAATCAGGAGCGCGTCAAGCGCAAAGATGCGCGAATCGGAATGGCTCAAAATATGGTAAAGCGAGAATTTTGTGTTGCGGATATAAAGCAATAGTATTTTGAAAACAGTTGCAGTATGGAGAATGTTAAAACTTTGTTTTTACGTCCTCCGTATTTTTATTCAGAAATAATTTAATCAACATTGAAACAAAAAATTAGAATTGCATCGGGGCAAGGTTTTTGGGGCGATTTGCAAACTGCTCCATTTGAACAAGTAACAAAAGGTCCTGTGGATTACGTAATGATGGATTTTTTAGCGGAAGTTACGATGTCCATTATGCAGAAGCAAAAAACAAGAAATCCGGAATTGGGATACGCAAAGGATGTAGTTCATATCATTGAACAAATATTACCAATCTGCGTTGAAAAAAATATTAAAGTAGTAACCAACGGAGGTGGTGTAAATCCGAAAGCATGTTGTGATGCGATTTTGAAAGTTGCAGAGAAACATCATTACAGAAATGTAAAAGTCGGTATCGTGCTTGGCGATGACATACTTGATAGAATGGAAGAACTTTCAAAGAACGGAATCAAGTTGAATAATATGGAAACGGGAGAATCTATTGACAATATCGGACAAAAAATTTTGAGCGCGAATGTGTATTTCGGCGCATTACCGATTGTTGAAGCGTTGAAACAAAATGCGCAATTTGTCATTACCGGAAGAACAACCGATACAGGATTAACGCTTGCGCCAATGATGTATGAATTCGATTGGAAAGAAAATGATTGGAATAAACTTGCCGCAGGAACTGTTGCAGGACATATTCTTGAATGTGGTGCACAATCGAGTGGAGGAAATTTTTCTGCCGATTGGGAAAGCGTTCCCGATATGGCAAACATCGGATTTCCAATTGCCGAAGCATATCCCAACGGTGAAATCATAATTACGAAGCACGAATCGCTCGGCGGAAAAGTTTCGCGACAAACTGTATCGGAACAACTTCTCTATGAAATCGGAAACCCGAAAGAATATATCACTCCAGATTGCGTTGCTGATTTTACATCTATTCAGTTGGAAGAAGCCGGAGAAAATCGAGTGAAAATGTTTGGCGTAAAAGGAAAGCCGGCAACAGATTTTTTCAAAGTTTCGATGTCGTATCTGGATGGATATGTAGCGTTTGCAACATTAACATACGCTTGGCCCGATGCATTGAAGAAAGCGCAAGTTGCAGATGAAATATTACGGGTGCGATTAAAAAAATTAGGATTGGAATTTGAAGAGATACGAACAGAATTTCTCGGATATAATTCGTGTCACGGTCCGCTTTCAAATTCCGTCGGTGAAATAAATGAAGTTGTGCTGCGCATAGGTGTACGCGGACACGACCATAATTCTGTTGAACAATTTGGAAAGGAAATTGCTCCGCTTATATTAACTGGTCCTCCAAGCGTAACTGGTTTTGCAGGAGGAAGACCGAAACCAAGTGAAGTAATTGCGTATTGGCCCGCATTGATAAGGAAGAATGTCGTAAAATCCGAAGTGAAAGTGTATTAAAATGAAAATTCAACTCTTACAAATTTGTCACGCACGTTCCGGAGATAAAGGAGATACAGCAAATGTTGGTCTTATTGCGCGTGAACAACAATATTATTCTGTCATTGAAAAATATGTAACCGCCGATGTTGTAAAAAAACATTTTGAAGGAATTTGTTTCGGGAAGGTAGAGCGGTACGAACTTCCCAATCTTTGGGCGTTGAATTTTCTATTATATAATGCGCTCGGTGGAGGAGGAACGAAATCGTTGAAAAATGATGCGCAAGGAAAAACGCTTTCTTCCGCATTGTTGCGATTGGAGATTGATGTAAAAGAAAAGTTGCATATCTGAATTTCGTAAAAAAATTATGTACGGATTTTTGTCAAGGAAATCGAGAATAGTATATTTTTACAAAATTTTACAGCACATATACAATGCTGGCGTAGCTCAGTGGTGGAGCAGCGGTTTCGTAAACCGCAGGTCGTCGGTTCAAGTCCGACCGCCAGCTCATCTTCTTATTTTATTCTTTCTTTTTTATTCACAATATTTCTTTCCGAACATCGTATAGAAATTATCAGTATCCGAGAATGAATATAAACTTATTCGGTAAGAATAAATATACTTTCCTTTTTTTTGTATTCTTTTTTATCTTCGAAAAAAATTTTTCACAAGAATATTTTCCACAATTAAAAGGGCGACTACTTCCAACGCCGCTTTTTGACCAAGACAGAAAATTTACAAATGTTGGGAATATCGGTTTAACGGTAACAAACTATGGAGTTACTGGTCATGGATTTTTATATTGGACAGAACGACAACCATCGTGCGAATATCCAAAAGGTTCGAGAACAGAGCATTTGTTTCTCGGAGGTTTTTGGATTGGAGCGCAAAATAGAAGAACAGCGCAGATTTCTGTTTCGACAGGAGCAGTTGATGTTGGCTCCTTAAATAGATTGAACGAAGGATTTGAATTTACCAATGAGGCGGAAGATAGTTTGTTCGAACGTTCATCATTATCGGGCGCATATTTTGACACCAACGCGATAAGTCATCAGGATTTTGTTTGCGATTACAGCGACGTGAGAACTCGTTATTCCAACGGCGATACGATTTTCAATCATATTCCGTTGAATGTCCGAGTTCATCAAGAAACGTATGCATGGAATTATTCGTTTGCAGATTTTTTTGTGATTCTTAATTACAAAATTTACAATGTTGGAACAGATACACTTGATTCTGTGTATGTAGGAATGTGGACAAATCCCGCTGTGCGCAACACGAATCTTTCCGGAGTTCCATCGGGTTCGGAATTTTATCGTCATCAAGGAAACGGTTTTGTTGATTCATTGCGAATGCATTATACATTTGATTTTGACGGACAACCGTACGGACCTCCAGCAGATTCATATTTCGGTGTGAAACTTTTAGGAACTGTTCCGTTTCCACTTTCTGCACGACATACGATTGATTCAACATTTTATCAGCAAGTAACGAACTTACAAGAACTTGATTCATCCGTTCAGTATAATGCGTGGAAATTCCGCAATAGCAGTGGAGATGGAGCATATTTCTATCCCACGGATGATGATAATGCAGATAGATATTTAAGCCGCTACAAACGCTTAAAACTTTCTCTTTCGCAAGATAAAATTTCACCGTTGCGATTGAGCGGAGGAAATTATACGAATTTGCTTTCCGTCGGTCCTTATGCGCAATTACTGCCGAATGATTCTCTCAATATTGTTTTCGCATTTGTGTGCGCCAAAAAATACGGAACATATCACGCGCGATTTGATTCACTTGAAAGCCGCGCAACGTTATATTCGAATGCTAGTTGGGCGCAAAAAGCATACGACGGTGAAGATATAAACGGAAATAATATCTTAGACGCAAATGAAGATTTAAACAATAATGGAATCATTGACCGATATGTTCTTCCGCAGCCGCCGCGACAACCGAAAGTTCGTGTTGAAGTATCAAATCAAAATGCTGTCATATATTGGGATAAAGAAACTTCTGAAAATTCTATTGACCCGATTTCCAAACAAAAAGATTTTGAAGGATACAGAATTTATCGTTCGAATGCCGGCGCGGATTTTTTAAATCCGGAAGATTTTATACTTACGCTTTCACTCGTTGGAGAATTTGATAGAAACGATGACACCATTGCCTACAACACAGGGTTCAAACGAATACTTCTTTCTGAAGCAAAAACATTTGCAGGAGATACGATAAAATATTGGTATCGTTTTCCTCCGGAAGATGCGCAAGATTCTGGACTTTCGCTTTTGAATGGATGGCAATATCTCTACGGAATTTCAGCGTTTGATAGGGGAGATGAAGTTAACAATCTTCCTTCGTTGGAAAGTGGAAAAATATTATCTCGAATTATTCCGGGAACTCCGCCGACAAAAGAAAAGACAAAAGCAATTGGAGTGTATCCGAATCCGTATTATGTGAACGCATATTGGGATGGAACGGGAGAACGGTTGCGCAAATTGATGTTTTATAACCTTCCGTCATTTTGCACCATCAAAATTTATACTCTTTCCGGTGATGTCGTTTCTGAATTTGAACATAATGCGGATAAGAATTTTGGGCAAACAATTCCATGGTATGCACGATTTGAGGGATTGCAATCAGATACTACTGCATTCGCAGGCGGAGAACATGCGTGGGATTTAGTTACAAAGTTTAATCAAGCGCTTGCAACAGGGTTATATTTATTTTCCGTTGAAGATAAAACTAACGGAGAAATTAGAACAGGTAAGTTTTTAATCATCAAATAATTTAAGGATTCAATCGTATGAACAAACTCTTTTTATTCATCTCATTTCTTTTCGTCTCATATTGTTCTTTGGCTGAAAACAGAGTTCAGGTTTCACTAAAGAAAAAATTTAATTTTCCTGAAGTATCCATTCACGACATACAGTTTGTTCATCGTGATTCGTTACGTATTGCAGATTCATTGCAAAACAGTAACCCATCACGATGGACTCTGCAAGTAAGTCCGTATTTAGGAGATACAATCACTGTAACTGCGTTGTGCGTAATTCCTTCCAAAGTTATTACATACACTGCGGCGGGCTTTACTATGCTTCTTGGTGATACATCTGGTACGGGAATTTCAAAACCATGGCACGGTTTGTTAGTGCGTATAAGTACAGCTGATTCTTCGCAGGCAATTCTTGACGGATTTCTCAATGTTCAACGCGGAGACATTGTAAAAATGACGGGATTGATATCAGAATTTCCAACAAACAGTATGAACAGTACAACACAATTTCAACCGATTCCGGGAATTCCTGTTGAAATAGTTGGAAGTGGCGATGTGCCTGATGAACATTTGATAACTGTTGATTCTATTTATGTTGGATTATTTCCGAATGGAAAAGTAAAATACAGTTCTGCTGAACAATTTGAAGGAGTACAAGTAAAAATTGTAAATACCATCGTTAATGCCATCGTGAACGCATCTCGTGGAACATTTGCCGTTGTTGATGCTTCAAGCAACAATATTTCCGAATACGATATTTCACATTTCTTTACTCTTGGGCACGGAAATCCGGTAATTCCCGGTGATTCTGTCTACATTCAACAACTATGGCCGAAAATACAAGTAGGAACTTTGATTGATACTATTCGTGGAACTATTTCATCCGCTTCCGGTCAAGAAAACCAACGAGGATATAGAATTTGTCCTCTTCTTCCAGGCGATGTTGTTATTGGCGTACGAAAAATTCAAGTGTACTCTCATCGTCGTTATCCGGTAATCGTTACTCCCGACAGTAGCGCACGTATTACTTGTATTGTGAAAGAAGGAGATAACGCAATAAATTCTGTTCAATTATTGTACAGAACAAATAATAACGCGTTTCAATCACTTTCAATGGTAGCAACGAGCGGCGATACAATCTACGAAGCAACGATTCCGCAACTTGCAAATAATTCATACGTTAATTATTTTATCAAAGCAACGGATGATGAAAATTATGTTACGATTCTTTCAAGTTCTGCATCCGATGGTTCGCAAAACGATACATCTAAAGGATTTTTCTTTTATACCGTTTTGAATCGGGCGTTATCTATTTATGATGTTCAATATACTCCATTTCTCAACGGAAGAAGCGCATATCTTGGGGCAATTACCAGTGTTTCGGGTTACGTAACAGCAGATACTGCGTATATGATGCTTTCCCCGCGAACTACGGGAGGAACAAGCGCATGGTATTTGCAAGATAGTTCTTCTGCGTGGAATGGAATCTGGATAGTTGGTCCCGAATCGCTTCTTGCGCCGATGAAAAATAACGACAACGTAACCGTAACCGGCTCCATTCAGGAAAGCAATAACGTAACGCGAATTGCAAGCGTATCTTCCGTGACAATCAATTCGAACGGAAATCCGAAACGTATTCCGATAAAATTGAAAACAGGAAGATTTGGTCCATCTGTTGGAAATGGAAATCAAAATGCAGAACCGTATGAAGGCGTATTAGTGAAATTCGATTCTGTTACTGTTACCAGTGTGAATCCAACGTTTGCGGATGTAACCGAGTATGAAGTTGATGACGGCACAGGTCCGCTACTCATCCGTCGCGACGGAAGAAACACTTATTCGAACATTCCCGGAGATGATACGTTGTACGGATATACAGTTTTACACGTTGGAAGTAAAATCGGTACACTTTTGGGTCTTGTATATTTCGGAAATAATCGTTATAAGTTAGCTCCTCGAACCAATTCCGATTTTATGAATGTTCAAGTTGGCGTTATTGAACGACAAGGAGAAAATATCCCAAAAGAATTTTCACTCAAGCAAAATTATCCGAATCCGTTTAACCCTTCAACAAATTTTGAATTTTCGCTTTCCACTTCACAATTTGTAAAGTTGAAAATTTTCGATGTGCTTGGAAGAGAAATGGCAACCGTTGTCAATGAAAATTTAAATGCAGGAACGTACAACGTTCACTATGATGCATCGCAACTTCCGAGCGGTGTATATTTCTATCGTTTGTCCGCAGGAACATTTTCGGATGTGAAGAAAATGATAGTGCTTAAATAAATTATCGAGTGATGAGATATTTTCAAATACTCTTAATCGTTGTTTTCGCGATTGCGGGATGTAAAAAATCTCCAACAGATAGCGAAATGAAAAACAGTAAACCACAAGCATTTCTTTGGATATTTCCGAATAATCCGGATTCACTTGCATTGGGAATTTCCAAACAACATATACATTGGTGGGGAGAGGACAAAGATGGATACGTTGTTGGTTTTCTCGTAGGAATAGGTAAAAGCGAAACTTCCGTAGAATGGATATTTAAAATTAGAAACGATTCCGTTATTTCTTTTCCGTTATTAACCGTACAAGATACATTTCTTGTTTTTGTAAAAGCCATTGACAATCATTTCCGCGAAAAAATAAATGATGGAACAAATATTGCGCTTGCTGCATCTCATCCTTTTATTGATTACGAAAACGACGGTGTATTCAACAATAACGATAGAACACTTCCAACGCTGCAAAATGCGTTAGGAGCAACAGCAAAGCAAAAGTTTCCTATCAAAAACACTCCGCCAACGGTGAAGTTTGAAATAAATTCATCCAATGTTACCGTTCAACCGTCGGAGACTTCATTCACCGTAGTAACATTCGCTTGGAGAGGAAACGATAATGATGGCGATAACACCATCACGAAGTACGAAATTGCATTGAATGATACTGCAACAAATAATTGGGTTTCGATTGACAGTACGGTGAATATGATTACGTTGTTTGTACCGCGCGCTGTTTCTGACATTGCAACGGGTTCAGTAACGGCTGATGTTATGAAAGGTACTTATGGCAACACAAGGAAAATCGGAGAGGCACACGGATTGCGATTGAACGATACGAATCGGATTTTTCTTCGCGTGAAAGATATTGCAGAAGATTACAGTCCAATCGTTTCGCTTCCAGATTCAGGATTTCTTTGGTATGTCAAAAAACCTAAAAGCAAATTGTTAGTCATTGAAGATTACGTTGCTTCTTCAGGACCAAATTCACCGGATTCCGTTCTTTTGTTTTACAAAAATATTTTTTCCCAACTTGCAGATTCGATAGGCGATTCGGTGCGCGTGTTTGATTTCCTCAGTTTAAGAAGAAACGACGGCGCTTTCATTCCGTTTCATTTAGACCCTGCATTGATACTCACGTTACAACAGTTCAATTTTGTTTTTTGGTATGCGGGACAAGAGCCGAGTTGGAGCGTTGCATCAAATCCGTTGTTTCAATATGCCGTTGATCCGGCTACCAATGGAAAAGTCTTATTTTCTACAGCGTTTCAATTTTCAATTGCAGACCCTCGTGGTTCTATTGTAAGTTTTGCACCGATTGAAGCAGTAAGTTTATCTGATGACAGCACAGCAACACGCGCGTATGCAGATACAACTGTTTCCAACATCAGTACAATATTGAATTTTCCTCCGTTGCAGTTCAAGCAAAATCCATCAATTCATTCATTATTCTTTTATCGAAATTTATATCCTCGCTCTACTGCTACGCCAATTTATAAAATTGATTCCATTGTTTCGAAAACGCATAGAAAATTTTCTCCTACCGTAGGAGTCATTGACGCAAACAATCGTTTTGTTTTTATGGGAGTTCCTTTGCATTTATTGAATGGCAATGGAAATCTTCCGTCGTTTTTCAACACAGTATTTGGGAATATTTTTAAGTAAAAAATGATACGAATATTTTTTGTCGTCTTCACCCATTTCTGTTTCCAGTATTTTGTCTTCTCGCAAACGAAAGGAAATATTTCCGGAAAGATAACGGATAAAAAAACGAATGAGCCGCTTCCCAGCGTTAATGTGTTGATAAAAGGAACATATTACGGCGCATCATCGGATTTTGATGGGAACTATAAAATTCAAAACATCAATCCGGGAACGTATGTCATTACGGCAACACTTCTCGGGTATGCACAGAAAACATTTTCCGCAGTAAAAGTTGAAGAAGGTAAAACGACTGCACTTGATATCAAACTCGAAGAAACTTCACTAACGATTGATCAAGAAGTTGTTATCGTAGGAGAGAAGCCGTTATTTAATATCGAAGAAACATCGAGTAGAAGAGCAACGGCAAGCGAGGATTTGAAAGCCGCCGCTATTCAGCGAGTGGAAGATGCAGTTGCATTGCAAGTTGGAGTTACACAAAGCGATAATGAAATTCATATTCGCGGAGGAAGAACGTATGAAAATGCGTATCTCATCAACGGCGTTTCTGTTCAAGACCCGCTCGCTGGCTCTGGATTTGGATTACAACTTGGTTCCGACGCAATGAAAGAAGTGGAAGTTCTAACGGGCGGATATAACGCAGAGTACGGTCAAACAACTTCCGGCGTTGTCATTGTAAAAACAAAAGAAGGAACGGAAAATTATTCCGGAAGTATCAGTTATCGCAGAGACCATTTTGGGTTCAATGATAATTCACGTTCAAATTTCAATCAAGATGTTATGTCAGCAAATATCAGCGGTCCGTTTGGTCCCTTACTTTTTTTTGCAACGTTTGATGGAAATTTTTCAGATGATTACACACGTTGGATGCAACAAACGGAATATGGAAGACCCAGTGGATATTTTGTAAGCGCACCGCAAGGATTACATTCAACAATATTTTATGGAAATACCTTTGCTCCACGACAAAATAATCGTGTTTCGTGGCTCACGAATTTTTCTTTCAAGCCATCATCTACTGCGAAACTTTTGCTTTCATTAACACAATCTGCTACGATAAACCAAAACACAAAAACAATTCAAGCAACGTTAGAACGCGTAGAGCCAAATCCTGGTTTTCAATATGTTTTTCGAAATATTCCCGATAGTGCCGCAACGTTTACTTCTGTCAATAATTTTTACTCATTGCAGTTCACGAATACAATTAGTCCGAAAACATTTTACGAATTGCAATTCAGTTTATACACCGCACACGTACGCGGCGATAATAACGGTCAAGACAAAAATGGAGACGGAATTGTTGATTGGAATGATTATGCAGAGCCACAAGATTTTGTAACGTTTCCGATTGACACATTTCGCACTTCACCTGAAACGTTGCGAGTAATTCCCGGCGATGGATTTTATGATATTGGAAGTCCTTCGATGTGGCGCGACCATTTCTTCCGCGAATATACACTGAAAGGCGACGTAACGCATCACTTTTCAGAAAACAATAAATTGAAAACCGGAATTGAATCGAAGTTTCAGGAAATTCAATACATTGATATTTCGCAACCGTGGATAAAAAAACTTGGTATTGACAACGATAAATATATTGTGTACCCAGCAATGGGTGCGATATATGTACAAAATAGTCTTTCTATTTCTGGTATGATTCTCAACAGCGGATTACGATTAGATTATTGGTTTCCCGGAAAATATGTTGACGATGCTGCAGCAAGTTCGCAAAAAACGCTTGTTGCTCCGTACGTGCGTCAGCAGTATTTTAATGAGACGTTTTCAGGATTCGATTTTAGTTGGAACAATGGTTTTCGTTCTGCGAACAGAAAATGGAAAGCGCGATTAAGTCCCCGACTTGGTATTTCGCATCCGATATCAGATAATCAATCATTGTTTTTTTCATACGGACATTCATCCAAACTTCCGCGTCCACAATTTGTTTATTCAAAATTAAAAGCAACTTCTGCAAAATCTTCTTCGCAAACAATTGGAAATCCGAATTTAAATCCGGAAACAACAGTTTCGTACGAACTCGGCATTCGTTATCAAATTACCGAAAATGACGTGCTATCGGTTACAACGTATTACAAAGATATTTTCGATTACGTTTCGTCCGTTTCGTTTCAATTCCGCGGACCAAGAGCGAAAGGAAACTACAACACATATATCAATCAGGATTACGCGCGAAACCGCGGAGTAGAAATTGAATATATAAAACGGATAGGGACTTGGTTTCGAGGAACATTCTCAGGTTCGTATGCATTAAGCACGGGAAAAAGTTCGAGCGCCACGGAACAAATTTTTGGCACAGAAGAAACGCGGAGAGAAACCGTTACTGAAAATTTTATGAATTGGGACCGTCCGTTGCAATTTTCGGCACACTTAAATTTCACCGTTCAAAAAAACAAACCTCTGTTTGAAATGAAAGGAATACTGGAAGATATCAATGTATTCACTAAAATATTTTTTCAATCGGGAAAGCGTTATTCACCGTGGATTTTTGCAGGGATAGATTCTATCAATTATGAACCATCAAGAAATATTTATCGAGATGAACCGAAAAATTATTTAAGCGGCATTGGCGAATACTGGTTTTATATTGATATGAATATTGAAAAAGCAATAGAGATGGGTTTTGGTAAATTAGTACTTGCTTTGGAAATACAAAACGTACTGAACAATTCTAATTCTCAAATAATCAATCCCGTTACAGGACGTGCATACGAATACGGCGATGATGTCCCACTTTCCAATTCGTGGAATGACCCTCGATGGCCGGATTTGACAAAACCGATTTCACCGTTTCCATTCAATCCTGCGCGATATCTGAATCCACGAACATTTCGACTTGCTATCTCGTGGAGATTTTAAACGTGAAAACTATGGTGAATAAAATTCTGGTGCATCAATTTTTTACAAAAATATTTTTTTGCGTCGCTTTCTTTTTTTCAAGTGTTCAAACATTACATTCGCAACTCGTTCCGAATCTTGGTGGACAACGAGCAGGAATTTCTGTATATCAATTTTTGAAAATCGGTGCGGGAGGAAGAGGTACGGCAATGGGAGAATCGTTCACTGCAGTTGTCAATGACGCATCTGCACTTTATTGGAATCCAGCTGCAATTACAAATTTTGAGTATAATCAAATTATTGTTTCTCACACGCAATGGTTTGTTGATATTCAGCACGAATTTCTTGGAGGCGTGTATCATCTCTCTGCTGCTGATGCAATCGGAGTTTCCTTCACTTCGCTTCATTTGGACGATATGCTGCAAACAACAGAAACGCAACCATTCGGAACTGGAAGATATTTTACTTTCGGCGATATTGCAATAGCAGGAACGTATGCAAGGAAAATGACTGAGCAATTTTCCTTTGGTGTCTCTTTGAAATATGTTGAAGAAACGTTGGATATGCTTAAGATGCGAAGTATGCTTGTTGATGTCGGAACATATTATTATACCGGAATCGGAACAAGCAGATTTGCAGTAGTGGTTACGAATTTTGGAAACAATGCAACTCCAACAGGAACAGTAGAACTTCTTGATGGAAAAAAAATACAATCATTTCAGTCATTTTCGCCGCCAACGCTTTTCAAGATGGGATTTGCATTTGAACCATATCAAAGCGAATTTCAACGCATAACAACATCGGCGCAAATCAATCATCCCAATGATAATGCAGAAAATTTGCGCGTCGGTATTGAATACGAATGGAATAAAACATTATTTCTACGCGGAGGCATAAAACGTACGTTTGGTCAAGAACTCTTCGGCGAAGATGAAACGAGCGCAGAATATTTTTCCCTCGGAGCAGGTTTTTATATCCCTCTTTCGTTCACCGATATAAATGTTGACTATTCATTCGCGCATTTCCAACGATTAGGAGGAGCGCATCGCATTTCTTTAAGTATTGCACAGTAACTATTTCCAATGAAGAATACGTTCATTAATCGTCATATAATTTTTGTCGTTTCAATTTTCGTTGCTTTGATAATACTTACGAGTTGCGAAAAAAAATTCGATTTTTCAACGCTTCCGCTTGACGAAAATATTTCTGTCAATGAAACATCGTATGTGGAATTAGCACCGCCATTTTCCGGTTTTCAAAAAATTTCTTCGATTGCAATTGGAGGCGACCAAATGTTATATGTCGCTGATTACAATTCAAATAAAATTTTTCAACTTAACGTTGCCGGAATTGTTTTAGGTGAACTCTATTTCAATGATTCTATTGCATTTCATCCATCGGCAATTGTACAGGATTCGCGTCTCGATTTGCTTTTCTGTGGAGAAACGAAAGTACAAAACGATACGATTGCGGCAATTTTCAGAATACAACTTTCTAAATTTGGTTTAAAACTTTCCGAAGTTACTACATCGAACATAAAAACAGTTTGGAAAGAACGCGCTAAGCCTGCTCGACGATTTAAAGGAATTATTGTTGTATCCGATAATCAATACATTGTCGCACGTGTTGGTCCCGATAACAGTAGTCCGATAGATCCTGATTCGCGCATTATTTGGTTTCAGAAAAATGATGCAAAAATAAAAGAGATTTCGGATTTGCAAACCGGAGTTGGTTCGAGCATAACATTCATCAATAAACCAACGGGAATAATCGGATTTCCATTTTCAAAAAATTTTATTGTTACACAAACACTTGAAGGAGTAATTTACGGAGCAGTACTTATGAAATATTCATCTCTTGAAGAACTTTGGATTCCCGGTTTTGACCCTTCGAATCCGTTACAGCGTGTTGATTTTATTCGACCGAATCAATTTACAAACGCACGCGGAGGAGCGTACGACGCACATCGCGGTGATGTATTTATCGTAAATGCAACTTCGGATACAAATTCGTACGCAGTTTTTAAGTTTGATTCGAAAGCAAGGTTCAAAAATGAATCCATCCGACCGAATGATGTTGTTCCAATGCTTACTTCTCCTTCGGGAGCAGCGTTCTATGATAGAGTTTTGTACGTTGCTCAAGACTCGAGAATATTTCGATTCAAACTTTCCACTGATTTCATTCGATAAAAAAATTTCATTTTTCAAACGATTAGATTTCTTGTTTTAATCATTCACTCTTATTACATTTATCCCAAGTTTTTTATAAACTATAATTATTCACAAATTCTTTGAAAGGAGTATTCTCGTATGAGATACACGTTTATTTTATTCGTCGCAATTTTACTTTCGTCCACCGTTGTGTTTTCTAAAAAAGAACATAGAAACACGTCTCCATTTTCTCGCGCAATTCTTCCTGATGTCATAAGTCCTGATACCAGTGCACCAGATACGTGGGGCTATACTTGGGTACGAAGCACAGAGCCCGGAGGTCCGGTTTATAACTGGCTTGATTCTACAGATGGATGGCAACGAGTAAATGGTTTATTGGATGATAATGCCGTTGGATTTTTCAACTTAGGTTTTACATTTCATTACTATTGGTATGATGTTACAAGATTGCAAATCGGTTCAAACGGATGGATTGGTTTTGAACAAACTATCGGAAATCTTGCTGCTGCTTTTACACAATTTCCTAACTCAACTCCTCCCAATGATGTCATAGCACCACTTGGCGCAGATTATGATTTTAGCCCTAATGTTATTGGTCCTTATAATTCAAGAGTATATTTTTGGACGAACAATGTTGATTCTGCAGTTATCAGTTGGGTAGATGCAATTGAATGGTTTCAAACACCTCCCAATCCCCGTCCTACATATTCTTTTCAGGTGATATTAACGAAAGCTGATAGTTCTCTCACATTTCAATATGGACAACATACAGGAAATGGAGCATTCGCATCCGAAAGCAATATAACAATGGGAATTGAAAATGTAACGGGAACTATTGGATTAAGTTACTATTTTGCTAGCGGTTCAATTGACCCAACACGCTATGAAACTGGAACTGCAATTAGAATTAAAAAAACAATTGATACTGGTTTGCAAATTGTTGATGCTGGAGTTATTGGAGGATTTAATAATTTGAACGGTGCGGTTTTTCTTCAAGCGAATGTCAATAATACTATTTCTGCGTATGTAAAAAATTTTGGAACTGCAAATTTAACCAATGTACGCGTACGTCATACTATTTCCCGAGGCGTAACAACATTACTTCGCGATACGGTGTTTATAGATACGCTTTCTCCGGGAACAACAAAAGTCATCACGTTTCCAAAGCCGTTTTTGCCAACACAAGTTGCAGTTCATTCCGGACAATTTCGTATTGAAGCAGCGGGAGATGTTCTTGCTTCTAATAACGTAAAGACAACAGAAATGGATGTTATCAATGCAATTCCTGGAACTCCAATCGTATTAGCATACGATGATAATGTTCTTGATGGAACTGGTCGTTCATGGGGAAGTTCTGGTGGTTTTGGAAATGAATTTGAGGTCCCCGTTCCCGTAAAAATTGAATCTGCGTATGTTAGAATTCAAACAGTAACATCCGGACAAACACTTACTATTTATGTCGTAGATGATGACGGTTCTCAAGGTTCTCCTGGAACAGTACTTGATTCGGTAATTATTGCATCTCCAATTTCCGGAATCAACAAAGCGTATTTTGGTTCTAAAAATATTGTTGTCGAAAGTGGTAAATTTTACATTGGTGAAACCGGTCAGCATACTTATGCAATGGATCAAACGCAGCCACTTTCCAACCGTGGATGGGAAATCACATCGGGATGGGGAGTAAACCGTTTTGGAGCAACAGAAGATGTTATGGTGCGCGCAGTAGTATCAGTTGTCTCCAGCGATGTTCGCAATTATATGCAATATCTTCCCAAAGGTTATGAAGTTGAACAAAACTATCCTAATCCGTTTAATCCAAGTACTACAATTCGCGTAACACTTGCCAAGAAATCGAATATCAAAGTAGTAGTGTACGATATACTTGGAAATGAAATCAAAACGCTTTTTAACGGTAATGCCCAAGTTGGCGAAACAAAAATTATTTGGGATGGAACAAATCGTTACGGTACATCTGTTCATTCAGGAGTATTTTTCTATCGAGTACAAGGAGATAATTTTTCCGAAACAAAAAAGATGTTATTATTGAAGTAACACAAACTCTTTGTTTTGCAAAATACGTAAGCCGATTTCAATTTACGAAATCGGCTTTTTTTATCAGAGAAATTGTTTGTGAAAAAAAGCATCATTATATTTTCTCCGTTTCTTTTAATTAACCTAAAAAAAAACACCATGCTCTCAAAATTACTCATTCTGCTTTCAATCATTATTTTCCAAAGCAAAATATTTTCGCAACCTTCCATCAAAATCGTTGGCGGAACAAATGCTGATTTCGGCACACTCTATCGCGGTGATAGAATCGAGAAAAAATTGACAATAAAAAACGACGGAAGTGATACGTTGCGTATTGCAAATGTATCTGCTTCGTGTGGTTGCACAGCAGCAATGTTAAGCGAAAAAATTATTGCTCCCGGCGATTCCGGCTCATTGAATGTTGGATTTAATTCAGAAAATTTTTCGGGAAAAGTTCAAAAAAATGTTACCCTAACATCGAATGATCCCCAAAATCCAACATTGCAATTTCGTTTCGGTGTAAATATCATAGAAGAACTTTCTCTTGATCCGCGAACGCTTATTGTTCGTGAGGCAAAAAAAGGTGAAAATGTTTCAACATCTTTAAGAATCAAAAATACTTCAACATTTCCAATTTCTTTATTATCGTGGAACAGCGAAAATAAAAACGTAAGTATTGAATTGCCCAAAGAACCAATTCAACCTTCAGATGAAATTACACTTATCGTAAATTATTTTTGTGAACAAGCAGGTTATGTGAATTCGACATTCGATATCGTTACCAATGCAAAAAAACAATCGAAACTAACGATAAATTTTTACATCAACATTCTTTCTTCACAAGAGTAAATGCGAACCGAGGCATATATCGTTGAAGCAGTAAGAACACCTATTGGAAAATATGGAGGCGTTTTTCGTGATGTTCGCGCCGATGATTTGGGTGCAATTCCACTTCGTGCTCTTTTGTCACGTACAAAAATATCTGCAGAGTGTATTGATGACGTAATCATTGGTTGTGCAAATCAAGCGGGCGAAGATAACCGAAATATAGGTCGAATGTGCAGTCTGCTTGCCGGTTTTCCTTATTCAGTTCCAGGAGTTACTATTAACCGTCTCTGCGGTTCAAGTCTTGAAGCGATAAATATTGCGGCGCGTTCTATTTGGAGTAATGAAATGGATATTGTAATTGCAGGTGGAGTTGAAAGTATGAGCCGCGCACCGTATTCGATTGCGAAAAATCAAAAAGGAACGTTTGGAAATGTAACTGCGTACGATACTGCACTTGGATGGCGTTATCCGAATCCGCAGATGGAAAAATTATTTCCATTGGAATCAATGGGAGAGACTGCGGAAAATATAGCAGAGAAATATAAAATTTCACGAGAAGCACAAGACGAATTTGCATTCAGAAGCCATAACAATGCCGTAAAAGCACAGGAAGAAAATGTATTCTCTAACGAACTTATTTCTGTAGAAACATTTTTCAGAAATACATCAGCGACAATAATTTCAGATGAGTGTCCTCGCAAAGACACTACGTTAGAAAAATTATCTCAACTGAGTTCTGTGTTTAAGAAAAACGGAACGGTAACGGCAGGAAATTCTTCAACATTAAATGATGGTGCAGCAGCAGTTTTGATAATGAATGAAAAAAGTATTGTAGAACAAAACCTTTCTCCTATAGCAAGAATAGTTTCTACTGGAATTGCTGGAGTTGATCCCCGATATATGGGAATTGGACCTGTTCCAGCAACACAACAGGCAATGAAAAAAGGAAAAATTACGATTGCTGATTTAGATATAATTGAACTTAATGAAGCATTTGCGGCACAATCGCTTGCAGTGATAAGGGAATTGAAACTCTCTATAGAAAACGTTAATGTAAACGGTGGAGCAATTGCACTTGGACATCCTCTCGGTTGCAGTGGTGCAAGAATTTTGACAACTTTAGTGTATGAATTAGTGAGAAGAAAAAGTACTTTGGGATTAGCAACAATGTGCATCGGTGTTGGACAAGGAATTGCAACGATAGTAGAACGTGTATAAAGTTAATCACGTTTCCAAATTCCCGGAATGCGTATTGAACATTTTGGACAACAATTATCTAATAAATTATTTTTCTTTATTGTAAAACCTAAACGCTCCACTAATAATTCGCCGCAATTATAACAATAAGTGTTTTCGTACTTCTTCAACATTCCTGGGAGATTTCCGGCGTATACAAAATGCAAGCCTTCTTCGTAGCCTATTTCTACGGCACGTTGCAACAAAGAGACAGGAGTTTTAACCGTTGTTTTCATTTTGTAATTGGGATGAAATGCAGTAATATGCCAAGGAATATCCGCAGATATACTTTGAATGAATCTTGCTATTTCGCGAATTTCTGTTTCGGAATCATTAAATTGAGGAACAAGAAGAGTTACAATCTCAATCCAAAATTTCATCTTGTGTAAACATTGAATTGAATTTAGTATGTTGTTCAGCGGACATCCTAATTTTCTATAGTATTTGTCGTTAAATCCTTTTAAATCAACCTTGAATAAATCAACATACGGACGAAGCAATTCAAGTATTTCATGAGTTGTATTACCATTTGAAACATACGAAGTAAGCAAGTTGTTTTGTTTTGCGAGTTTGAAAATCTCAATCGCCCATTCGCTTGTAATAAGTGGTTCATTATATGTACTGGTTACAATTTTCGCGAGAGTAGCAATTGCAAAATCATTGATTTCTTGCGCTGATATTTTTTGAACTTGTGCAATAGAATTTTTATCACGAAGTGTTTGCGATGTAACCCAATTTTGGCAATAGTTACAATGCAGGTCGCATCCCAGCATTCCAAAACTTAATGCTCGTTCTCCGGGAAGTATATGATAAAAAGGTTTTTTTTCTATCGGATCAAGTTGAATCGCTGATACATAACCCCAAGGAACATATAATTTCCCATGTCTATTAAAACGTACTTTGCAAATTCCGTCTCTGCCTTCGTTTATAATACAACGATGTCCACATGCAAAACACTCTATTGCATTATTTTCTAATGAAGTAAAAAAATTACTTACCGTTGTATATTTTGAAAGAATTTTTTTAACAGGATTTTCTAATTGTGATGCTATCATAACGACAAAGAAATTGTAAAACAATATAATGCTCTTTTTTAAAGAAATAAATCTACACGCAAGAAAAATTATCGAGTTAGTCAAAAATAATTCTTCAACAAAAATTATTATATCTTACTTTGTGATGTACTTTTTGGGGAGTACTGATGTATGTTCAATGGAAAAAAATAAACATCAATTGTTTTTTAATACATTAACAATACGAAAACAAGAACCTGAAATTCAAAAACAACAATCGCTTGCATTTGAAATTTTAATTTCAACAACTGGATTTGGGTTGGGTGGATTCTATAAAACGAAACTATCGAATTCCACAAGTGGAACGCTTAATCTATTTGTTTCAGAAGTCGAAGACGAACAAGAAATCGAGTTTTACGACATTTACGGAAATTCCATTCATCCAGGAAAAATAAACCGTTTCTTCCTCATTCCACTGTATTTCGGAATTGAACAAAGAATTTTTACTGAATCTATAACATCATCATTTCGTCCGTTTGTGAACTTCGGAATTGGACCAACAGTTATTTTTTCTACCTCTGCACAAGAAGATTTTTTTTCTTCTTTAGGAAATGGACGTTCACGATTGAATGTAAGCGGTTATATTGGTGTGGGCTCGTATTGGGGAAATAAGTCGGAAACATTGTTTGGATTTAATGTACGATATGTTTACGCTCCTTATCCGAAAGGAATAGAAAGTTTAGAAAATATATTTACAGGAGAAAAAAAATATTTAAAAGAATTTGGCGGGATTTACATTACGCTTTCCATCGGTAACAATTTCGATTAAAATACACTGGCGTTCTCGTAAAATCTCCCCTCGTTCTACGGAACGCCTTTGTATTTAGCCATGCGACAACTAAAAAAACCGAGAAAAAGTTAACCACATTATATTCCTACGTATGTGAGAAATATCACAAACATCGGTATTTTCAATTTTATTTTTTTAATTCTTTGATAGTACTCTCTTCAAGCAACTTCCAGTTATAGAATCTGTATTATTGATTATTGTTTTGAGTGTACCTTCTGCAATTATAAATCCGCCTCTTTCTCCTCCCTCTGGTCCTAAATCAATAATCCAATCAGCGCATTTTATGACATCTAAGTTATGTTCTATGACAATGATTGAATGTTCACGTTTTAGCAACCGCTGAAAACACTGTAACAATATATTTATATCATTGAAATGCAAACCCGTTGTCGGTTCATCAAAAATAAATAGTGTGTTTGCATTTTTATCTGCATCAACTAAAAACGATGCTAACTTTATTCGTTGAGTTTCTCCACCTGAAAGTGTCGTTGAAGATTGCCCTAAGCGCAAGTATCCTAATCCAACATCGTGAAGAATGCGTAAGCGTTTTGCAATTTTTATTCCTGTTGGATATTCACCAAAAAAAGCAAAAGCTTCTGAAACTGTGAAATTTAGTACGTCGATAATATTTTTTCCGTTGTATTGAATTTGCAGTATTTCTTTCTTAAATCTTGTTCCACCACATACTTCACACTGCAGTTCAAGTTCAGCCAAAAATTGCATTTCTATCCTCTGTATTCCTTCACCATTACACGCCTCGCATCTACCGCCCGATACATTAAAAGAAAAATGTGATGGCATATACCCACGCATTTTAGATTGCGGCGTACTTGCAAACACATCTCTAATCAAATCGTACGCTTTTATATACGTAACAGGATTTGAACGAGAAGTTTTACCAATGGGCGATTGGTCAACTAATGCGACATTCGCAATATTATTTATACCTTCTACTTTTTCCACTTGAACAACAGTACCATCTAATTCACCTCGAATTTTTTTTATACTATTATAGATTACGTTGTGTACCAACGTGCTTTTTCCAGAACCTGAAACGCCAGTAACACAAACAAAATTTTGTAAAGGAATTTTTACGTTGATATTTTTCAAATTATGTTCTCTCGCTCCAATAATTGCAATGTAATTTCCACTTCCATTATTTCTACACGTTGGAATTTTTATTTCTTCATATCCAGAAAGATACTTACTCGTCAAAGTATTTGATTGCAATAGTTGCTGATGTTTTCCTGAAAAAACAATTTCGCCGCCCAATTCTCCAGCATTTGGACCAATATCAATAATATAATCAGCAGACTCAATTATTTCTCTATCATGTTCAACTACTATTACTGTATTTCCTAAATCTCGTAATGATTTTAAAATTCCTATTAAGCGGCGCGTATCTCTAGTGTGTAATCCGATACTTGGTTCGTCGAGAACATATAATGTTCCGACCAACGATAATCCAAGTGCAGTTGCGAGATGAATTCTTTGCGATTCGCCTCCGGAAAGAGTGTGAGTTGTTCTATCAAGCGTTAAGTAACCGATTCCGACATCGATCAAAAATTTAATGCGCTTTTTTATTTCATGTAAAATGCGTTCAGAAATTTTTTTTTCAGATTCGCTGAGAAGTAATGAATCGAAAAAATCGTATGCTGCAGAAAGCGACATTTGCGCAACATCAGCGATGGTTTTGTTATTTAGTTTTACTAATAATGCTTCTTGCCGAAGACGGCTTCCTTTACATTCGCTGCAAATTGTATAGCCACGATAACGACTTAAAAACACGCGGTAATGCAATTTGTAAGATTTCGATTGTAGAAATTGGAAAAAACCGTTAACTCCACAAAACGTTTCATATCCGTTGAAAATTACGTTACGTTCTTCCTCTTTAAGTTGATAATACGGAACATTCGTACGAATGTTTACGCGGGCTGCAATTTCTAACAATTCAATGTGGAATTTTTTCCAATTCGGAAAATTCCAACAATGGATTGCCCCTTCTTCGAGATTTTTATTTTTGTCAGGAACGACTAAGCCCTCATCTATGCCGATTGATTTTCCGAAACCTTGACACACAGAACACGCGCCTAAAGGAGTATTGAATGAAAAGAGTTGTTGTTCTGGTTCCTGATATTGCACATCACAGAGCGAGCACATAAAGTGCTGGTTGAATCGTAATTCATTTCCGGATTCAACAAAATGAATTACGAGTTTTCCATCTCCGAATCGAAACGCCGACTCAAGAGAATCAGAAAGACGATTATCGTGCTTTTCATTATTTAGTAATAGTCTATCAAGTACAACAAATATTTTTTTTTGGTATTGAAAGTTTTCAATATCAATTTCATTTACATCAATTACAATTCCGCTGTGAAAAATGCGCGTAAACCCTTGTGAACGTATGTATTCTATTTGCTCATTGATAGTAGTGGTTGAATGTATATGAACGGGAAACAGTACTAAAATTTTATCTCCATTGATTCCACTTGTTTCTTCATAAAGTTTGTTCACAACTGATTGCACAGAATCTTTTAAAACCACTGTTCCGCATTTTGCACAGTACGTTTTTCCGATGCGGGCAAACAACAGTCGAAGAAAATCATAAATCTCCGTAGAGGTTCCGACTGTCGAGCGAGGGTTTTTTGAAGGAATTTTTTGCTCTATGGCAACAGAAGGGGAAATGCCACTAATAAAATCTACATCTGGTTTTTCAAATCGCTCTAAAAATTGACGCGCGTATGATGAAAGACTTTCGACAAATCTTCTTTGCCCTTCAGCATAAATTGTGTCAAACGCGAGACTTGATTTTCCTGAACCGCTTACTCCGGTTATTACAACAAGTTGATTGTGGGGAATTTCAACGTTAATATTTTTCAGATTATGAACACGTGCGCCACGAATGATAATTGAATTTTGTTTTTTAGAATTACTAAACGTATTGTTTTGATTAGTTTTCTTCTGCATAAAAAGAACAACAGTTCGTTATGATTTTAATTTTTGAATTTTAATAAATGCAAAATTACATTCTGTAAAAAACAATCGCAAAGAAATCAATCAAAACAAAAAATTATAGGTCGCTTTAATAGAAAAAATCCTAAATTTTCTTGAACAAAATTTTGACTTGAACCAAAAAAAAGACTAAATTTATTCTGTTTTAATATGGGGATGAATTGGTTTCGACGGATTGTCGATGGTTACAATTGCATCTCGTGCTCTCCATATGCACGTAAATCTCGTGGAAAAACATTAAGTGCCAACTATAATTACGCACTTGCTGCATAATTAATTTTATGCAGCCGTTTTCACTTCGTTTCTTCTGATGGACGAAATGAAAGCGTCGCAACATCAGAATAGTTTCAGTTTTGCTCAGTAATTGAAGCGAATTTTTATGAGATAGTTTTTTATTGAGCGTGTTGTTGCGCGTATAAAAAGCAAAAATAAAACAATAACTAAAGATGTAGTAGTTGTAATGGTCTGCACTTCGGACGCCGGTTCGATTCCGGCCATCTCCACAATTTTTATTATGCGTTGCTATGAATGAACTACAAATCAAAAACCCTCTTGATTTGCAATTTTTCTTGTGCGTCAATAAAAATTTTGCAATGAACTATGAACGATAACAGCGAATTCGCGTCCAACAACAATATGTATTTGTTCGCGTATTCGATTCAAGGATATTACGATAAAGATTTACTTGATTATACGCTATGGCGCAAATGTCCTTTCATAAAATTTGCTTTCAAATTCGATGAAGAATTATTCGAATTGCAATTTACAGTAATTTATTTTTTATTAGTTGATGAAAAAGCAAATTTCGTTCACAAAACTTACAGGTGCAGGTAATGATTTTATACTAATTGACAATAGGGGAGAAGAGATTTCGTTACCTTGGGATATTCTTGCAAAAAAATTATGTGATAGAAATTTTGGAATTGGCGCTGATGGCTTACTGATCGTTGAACATTCAAACGATTCCGATTTTGAAATGAAATATTTTAATAGCGACGGAAGTTACGGTGGAATGTGCGGCAATGGAGGACGATGTATTGCTCATTATTATTTTCTCACAAAGAAACGTAAGAAAAAAACATATTTCAGAGCGCTTGGTGAAACATACATTGCATTAAAGAAATCGCAAACAATTTCTATTAAAATGAAAGATGTATTTGTAATGCCAAGTACGCTTTCACTACGTATCAACAGCCATATACTTCCTGCATATTTTCTAGATGTTGGTTCACCGCATGCAATAATATTCTACGAAGATTTTCAAAAATTCGTTTCAAAGAAATTTTCGTTTCATAGTCTTCCAGTTGAAGAATTAGGAAAAAGCGTAAGAGAAAATAAAACAATATTTCCTTTAGGAACAAACGTAGATTTCGTCCAGAAAAAATCTAACAACACTATCAAAATACGTGTGTACGAGCGAGGAGTCGAAGCAGAAACGCTTGCTTGTGGAACCGGTGCTGTTGCAAGCGCGCTCGTTACTTCATGGAAATTTAATATGAGTTCGACTGTTACTATAATACCGAAAAGCAACCAAAAACTCTATGTATCGTATTCTAAGAAAGTTAACACATTTAAGAATATTTGGCTTGAAGGAAATGCTCAAATGGTATTTCAGGGAAGCATTTTCGTAGAACTATGA
Source organism: Ignavibacteria bacterium (assembly GCA_016873775.1). Taxonomy (NCBI): domain Bacteria; kingdom Pseudomonadati; phylum Ignavibacteriota; class Ignavibacteria; species Ignavibacteria bacterium. The sequence goes on from VGWC01000013.1 coordinate 26,758, forward strand.
TAACATTCTTTCTCGGAGAAAAAATGCGAAGTTGTAAATACATATAATCAATATTATGTATAATTATAATGAATGTGTGTATTTTATCTAATCGCTATTATTTTCTCTCCTTTCTCTATTATGGACTTTTCATTAATGTAGATTTGCGCTACTTCTCCACTTTCCATTGCATGTATATCATTTTCCATTTTCATTGCTTCCAAAATACAAATTCGTGTTCCAATGGTAATCCTATCACCGACGCGAACAAATATTTTCGTAATTAATCCAGGCATTGGCGCATACATTACTACGTTTTTTTTTTCGTCTGTATCTTTTTTGTATTTCCTGTAAGTGTTTTCTGTTTCCTTAATGATTTTCGTTTGATAATTCTTCTGAGAAATCATTACCGAATATGTTTCATCGGAAAGTTGGTGCAACACACCGTCATATATTTTTTCGTTGATAATCAATGAAAATATATTTTTGCTTTTTTCTAAGTAAGAAATTGTAAAACGCAATTCATCGGCCGCAACATTTTGTTCGTTGGAAAATTCCAGCGCTATTGCTACGCCATCTACTTCAACGATTTCTCTTAATTTTTTTTTCATCGATACTGTTCCAGTTTTTTATTTTTCCATTGTGAACCTATTGTTGAATTTTTCTTTGTTACAACTAATGTGCGATGCTTGTGCAATACGGTAGCAATTGCAGCAACTAACGCTTCTTCCTGAAGTTTCTTCTCTTGAAAACCTGATGGAAAATTTCTTTGAAGAAAATTTGTATCAATCGTTCCTTCAAGAAAATCCTGATGTTCTAAAATTTGAAGACACGCCGGAATATTCGTTGCAACACCACTTATTACATATTCGTTAAGTGCGCGTATCATTCGTTGTATGGCAAATATTCGTGACGATGAATAGGAAATTAATTTAGAAATCATCGGGTCGTAATACAGAGATATTTCATTCCCTTCCTCAATTCCTCTTTCTTCTCGAATACCAATTCCACTCGGCGAACGCATATATGTTATTTTTCCCGTTGAAGGATAAAAATTATTAAAAGATTCTTCAGCGTATATTCTACATTCAATTGCATTTCCGCGTAGGATTATATCTTCTTGCGTAAAAGAAATTTCTTCTTCCGATGCGACACGAATTTGTTCTCGTACCAAATCGATCCCAGTAACTAATTCGGTTACAGGATGTTCTACTTGCAATCGTGTGTTGACTTCAAGAAAATAAAAATTCTCTTTATCATCCATTAAAAATTCCACTGTTCCTGCATTAGAATAATTTGCAAGTTTTGCAACTTCTTTTGCTGCATTTCCCATCTTGTTTCGCAACGCATTTGTCATAATTGGTGATGGCGACTCTTCGATTATTTTTTGATGTCGTCGTTGTATGGAGCACTCGCGTTCTCCAAGATGAACGATATTTCCATAAACATCACCAAGAATTTGTATTTCGATATGCCGAGGATTATGTAGATATTTTTCTATAAACACGCGCGAATCTTTGAATGCATTCATCGCTTCGTTTTGACATAAACGAACTGCATTTTCAAACTCCGCTTCCGATTCGACAATCCGCATTCCCTTTCCCCCGCCTCCTGCTGCTGCTTTGATAAGTACCGGATACGAAATTTTTTGTGCTATTCCTTTTGCTTGTTGTAAATCGGTAATCGGTTCATCTATTCCTGGAATTATGGGAACATTAGAATTTCGTAAAAGTTGTTTTGCTTTGGTTTTATCTCCAAGAGTCTCAATTGCATTCGCAGATGGACCGATAAATACAATTCCACTTTCCTCAGCGAATTTTGCAAACGAAGAATTCTCTGATAGAAATCCATATCCCGGATGAATAGCATCTGCTTTTGACTTCCATGCAACATCAATAATTTTCACCGCGTCAAGGTAACTCTCTTTTGCAGGTGCCGCTCCTATGCAATATGCTTCATCTGCGTAAGAAACAAACGGCATCATTCTATCAATTTCTGAATACACAGATACTGTTGCAATATTCATCTCCTTGCATGTACGCATTATTCTCAATGCAATCTCTCCCCTATTTGCAATAAGTATTTTTTTTATTGTTCTTTTCAAATAATATTCGTACTAGAAAAATTTTAGTGATAAGATACGACTATAATAATGAAGACGTGTTTCTATTTCTGAACAGAAATTGAAATGGAAATTTTGTCTTCTTGTTTTGTTTTCGAAAATATTTTTGAAAAAGTCAGGAATTGTTACTCTCCATCTTTTCATATTTACGTACGCTGTAGGCACAACAACAAGCGTAAGAAAGTTGGTAAATAGTTTTTTTACTCATTCCATCTCTATTGCAAGTTCTTCCATTGTAACTTTGGTAATACAATATTTTAGATATGAATTTGCAACCGTATAAAATATTCGATGTTTTGCTTCGAGTTCACTTACCATAATTATTGAAAACAGTATAACGGTGAATTTAGTTTGAAAATTTGCTTAGTAACTGAGAATTTAATAACTCTACTTTTGTATTTTAAAAAAAATCGAGATGAAGAAATGAAAAAATATCGAAAGAACAATTGGAAATTAATATCGTATTTTAGGTTTCCGATATTTTTTATTCTTTTTTCTTAATTTCTTGTGTACTAAAATGTATTTACATATTTTTTGCCTCGCTTTTTAAGAAATTACGAGCAAATAACTGCTTTATATCTCACGCCTTCGTATTATCAATGAGCAATTTAGAAATATTTTCCGGGCGTTCTAATCAAACGCTGGCTAATGCTATAGCCAAAAAGTTGGAAATGCGATTAGGAAAATGCGATATTGAAAATTTCGCAGATGGAGAAATTTGGGTAAAATATAACTCAAACATTCGAGGTAAGGATGTGTTCATCATTCAATCTACAAATCCTCCTTCGGATAATTTAATGGAATTGCTCATATTGATAGACGCTGCTAAACGAGCATCTGCACGAAGAGTAACAGCAGTAATTCCATATTTTGGATACGCTCGACAAGACAGAAAAGATCAGCCGCGAGTTTCTATTACAGCAAAACTTGTTGCAAATCTCATTACGCACGCGGGAGCAGATAGAGTAATAACAATGGATTTACACGCTCCTCAAATTCAGGGATTTTTTGATATTCCAGTTGACCATTTGTATTCATCGGCGGTATTTATGCCGTTTTTACGAAAGAAAAAAATTCCCAATCTTGCAGTTGTTTCACCGGATGTTGGAGGAATAAAACTTGCGAGAGCGTACGCAAAGCGTTTACAAGTTGAACTTATTCTCATTGATAAACGACGCCCAAAGCCTAATGTTGTTGAAGTTATGAACATTATCGGCGACGTCAAAGGAAAAAACATCCTCATCGTAGATGATTTAGTAGATACTGCAGGAACATTTACAAATGCAGTAAAAGCGCTTAATGCAGAAGGAGCAAAAGAAATTTATGGAGTTTGTACACACGCAGTACTTTCTCAAAATGCCATAGAAAAAATTACCAATTCCGCTGTTAAAAAATTATACGTAACAGATACATTTCCATCGAAAAACGTTGGAGAAAAAATAACAACACTTACTGTTGCAAATATTTTCAGCGAAGCAATTCTTCGCTGTTACAATAATCAGTCAATCAGTTCGCTTTTTGACATAAGTAAAGATTAAAAAAAGTATAGTCAAACATTATTATGAAAGAAGTTACATTACCCGTCGAAGTTCGGACTATTCGAAAGAAAAAAGTAGGAAAATTACGACGCGAAGGTTTTATCCCGGCAATTTATTACTTGAACGGTGAAGGCGAAATTCCTGTTTCTGTTCGTGAAAAAAATCTCCTCCCGATAATCAACAATCCCGATTTGCAACTCATTAATCTGGAAATTACTCCCGGTGGGATTCGTCAGGGAATTGTAAAAGAAGTACAACGCGACCCTATTACTGAACGCCCTCTTCACGTGGATTTTCAAGGTGTACGGGAAGACAGAATGTTAACCGTTGAAATTCCTATTGTACTCACAGGCGGAACTCCTGCTGGTGTGCGAATGGGAGGAATTCTCCAGCATATTCTCCATACTGTTGAAGTTTCTTGCCTTCCCAAAGATATTCCGGAACATATCGAAGTAAATATCAGCGAACTCGCAATTAACCATTCAGTTCACGTAGGACAACTTTCATTTCCGAATATACGTATCTTAACTCCGTCAGAAGAGCCGATTGTTGCAGTATTCCCGCCGAAAGTAGAAAAAGAACCTACTGCGGTAGAAACAACCGAGGAACAGAAAGAACCTGAAGTAATAGCAAAGGGAAAGAAAGAAGAAGAAGTTTCCGCTGAACCTGTAAAAGGAAAAGAACAAACAAAGAAGTAAAACAAATTTTAATTCACGCCTGTGTAAACAGGAATATTCTCTGTTTCAGTGCATTGCGCATCGAAACCAACACACTTAAGACCGAAGAGAACATTTCTTATGAACGAAAACAAACGCTTATACGAAACTACTTATATCATAAACGGTTCGCTTGAAGATACTCAAACCGAATCTATCATTTCAAAAGTGAACGACGTCGTTGTAAAACACGGCGGCGAAGTTCTTTCAATTGTCCGTTGGGGACGAAAACGATTTACGTATCCCATACGACATAAAACAAACGGCTACTACGTAATTCTGGAAATAAAAGCGAATGCGTCGTTCATCCGCGAGTTTGAACGTTTCTTTCATCTCGAAGAAAATATATTGCGCCATTTATGTATTGCATTAACTAAACAAATGCTTAAAGCAAAGGAATTAAAACCATTTGTCATTGAGCCATCTACGTTAATGCAGCAAGAAGTTATTCTTGAAGAAATACTCACAACCGAAATAGAAGCAGCAAAAGAAGAAATACCTTTGCCTATTCGTCAAGAATTACACACACACGAAAACGAACTACAAGGAGAAAAGAACAATGCCTAAACTCACTCCGCAGGAATATGCGCAATTAGCCGCAAAACGCCGAAAGCAATTAGAAGAATCATTAAAGAAACGCACATGCCGTTTTTGCCGCTCGCGCGATATCTACATTGACTACAAAGAAGAAAAGCGATTGATTCGTTGTCTTTCCGAACAAGGAAAAATAACACCGAAACGATTGACAGGAACGTGCGCAAAACATCAACGACAACTCGTTATTGCTATCAAACGCGCTCGTTACTTAGCATTATTACCGTATGTTTCAACAATAATTCGTTAAAGGAAATTATATGAAAATCATTTTACGCAAAGATTACGAAGTATTGGGAAAAAAAGGAGAAATCGTTTCTGTAAAAGATGGTTTTGCTCGCAATTACTTATTCCCTCAAAAAATTGCAGCGCTTGCTACCGAAAGCACCGTAAAAGCGATGGAACTTGCTCACCAACAAATGCAAGCAAAGGTAAAAAAAGAATTACTTGCCGTTCAAAAACGCGTATCCGATTTGCAAAAAATTTCACAAGTTACTATTGCCGTAAAAGTTGGCGAAGAAAACCGATTATTCGGCTCCGTAACTTCGCTCGATATTGCAAATGCTCTAAAAGCGCATCACTTTGACCTCGATAAGCGCGCTATTGAACTCGACGAACCAATTAAATCGCTTGGCATTTATTCTGTTCACGTGAAACTTCATTCAGAAGTTAAAACTACTATTAAAGTCAAAGTGGTTAAAGAGTAATTTATTGTCTTTTGAAACAAAGGACACACTTGTGTATTCAACGATTCTCAAATGTGTCCTTTTGTTTTTTTCAGAAAATCTTTACTTCAAAATATATTCACATAACAATCACTACGTATGGAACTCACACTTATTTTTGTAATCAGTATTATCGGATTATTATTCGCAGTTTATCTTATTCGGAACGTAATGCAACGTGATACCGGAACCCCCGCTATGCAGGAAATCTCCAACGCCATTAAATCGGGCGCAGAAGCATTTCTCCGACGACAAAACAAAACAATTCTCTATTTAGCAGTCGCATTAACAGCACTCATATATATACTCTACGCATTTGTCAGAACATCGAACGAGCACGACCCCGCAACCGCATCTACGCTTGCACTATGGACCTCGCTATCTTTCATTCTTGGAGCGTTATGCTCTGTTGCCGCTGGATATATGGGAATGTGGGTTTCCATTCGTTCCAATATTCGAACCGCCTCCGCAGCAACTCGAAACTTAAATGACGCTCTACAAACAGCATTACGCGGAGGCGCAGTTTCAGGATTTTTTGTGGTTGCATTATCACTACTCGGTGTTGCAGGATTATTTGCTATTGTGAACGCAATGGGAGTTGCTAAAACTGTTGAACAAATTCCGCTTCTCATTGTCGGATACGGATTTGGTGCATCATTTGTTGCATTGTTCGCTCAATTGGGCGGTGGTATCTATACAAAAGCCGCCGACGTGGGCGCAGATTTAGTTGGTAAAGTTGAAGCAGGAATTCCTGAAGATGATCCTCGTAATCCTGCTGTTATTGCCGATTTAGTTGGCGATAATGTCGGTGATTGTGCCGGTCGTGGAGCAGATTTATTCGAATCTACTGCGGCGGAAAACATCGGCGCTATGATTCTTGCCGCGGCATTATACAAAGCAAACTTTGTTGAACTTGGTACAAATGGCTTACTTTCCGTATTACTCTTCCCTCTTGTTGCTCGAGCATTCGGCATTCTTGCTTCTATCGTAGGAATTTTGATTGTCAAAACCAACGACAATGAAGACCCAATGAAAGCACTCAATCGCGGTTATTACGTTACTACGGTTCTGGCAATGATTGGTTTCTTTGTTGCTTCCAAATGGTTGTTGGGAAGCGAATATTATTTTAATTTCTTTTTATGCGGCGTTATCGGTGTACTTACTGCTCTTGCCTTTGTGTTTTTAACACAATATTACACAGAATACAAATATCGCCCCGTACAATCTATTTCCGAAGCATCCAAAACAGGCGCTGCTACAAATATCATAGCAGGAATTGCAGTGGGAATGGAATCCACCGGGTATCCTGTTCTCGTTATTTCCGCCGCACTTATTTCTTCTTATTTCCTTGGTGAAAGTTCGGGATTGAAAGAAGCAGGTTTGTTTGGAACTGCAGTAGCAACGATGGGAATGTTAGGAACTGCTGCATTTATTCTCGCTATGGACACATTTGGTCCGATTACTGATAACGCAGGAGGTATTGTCGAAATGTCCAAACAACCCGATGACATTCGGAAACGAACGGATAGACTTGATGCCGTAGGAAATACCACCAAAGCATTAACCAAAGGATACGCAGTTGGTTCTGCTGCGCTTGCCGCATTTCTCTTATTTTCTGCATATTTTGACGAAGTGAGAAATTATGGTTTTGATTTACAGCATATAGATTTATCAAAGCCGCCTGTATTTGTCGGAGCGATGTTCGGAGCGATGCTCGTGTTTATTTTTTCTTCGCTTGCTATTAAAGCAGTCGGAAGAGCCGCATATTCTATTATTAATAATGTCCGCGAACAGTTTAAAAATAATCCCGGAATTATGAAAGGAACGTCTAAACCCGATTACAGACAATGTGTTGATATTGTTACTCGTGCGGCATTGAAAGAAATGGTGCTTCCTGGTCTTCTCGTAGTTATTATGCCCATCTTTGTCGGACTTGTTTTCAAATGGATATATAATGCAAGCGGAACTCCAGCGAACGGAGCAACCGGCGCAGAAGTTGTCGGTGGTTTGCTGATGGTTGGAACAATTACAGGAATTCTTGTTGCCCTCTTTCTTAACAATGGCGGCGGCGCGTGGGATAATGCAAAAAAGTTTGTCGAAGTTGGAAATAAAAAAGGAAGCGATTGGCACAAAGCAACCGTTGTCGGCGATACCGTTGGCGACCCATTCAAAGATACAGCTGGTCCCTCGCTTCATGTATTGATTAAATTACTCTCTACAATAACGTTGGTTTTAGCGCCGTTGTTTATTTAAGTTTTTTTTCTTCTGAATAATGTGTAAACCTTCAAGGTTTTTTAAACCTTGAAGGTTTTATATATAATTCAATCTTATTTACCATTCATACCGAACTGTGTATGTTACTATTTTTTCTCCGTCTTTGTTTACATTTACGTGGAATTTAACAGTGTTTTGGTCAACTTTTTCCCACTTGTCGCTCCAATTTGTAATTTCCCATTCGCGCCAACCTCCTGGATGTTCATAAATCTGCACTTCTATTTCCTCCGCTTTATGATTGCGAATTTTTATTTCGTATGTTTCTTGCGCTGAACGCTCACCGAATGTTTTTCCGTCGGTTTTCTTACGCTCACCGACGATATCGAACGCATTACCCAAATTCAATTTTAGTTCTTCATCTTTCGGCGTGTGGTCAATTTCATCTTCGCCGATAAATTGTTCTTTCCCATCTTCGTCTTTCTTATATACGCGGACTTTACCTTTGGGCAATGCAATTCCCAACCCAGATTTTTCTTCGTTCTTGAACTGCACGTACACGCCAACTTTCGGTTTTGTTGCACCGTCATAAATAAAAACTTTTTTCGCAACAACTTTTTTTCCTGCAACGAGTTCAAGTTGTTTCGTTTCGTTATCGTTGATATCTGCTTTGCGTTTGAGTGAGTAAAGTTTGTATTCAAATAATTCTCTCTGCTCAAATTGCGGCTCCTTTGATGTCGACATCAATTCCATCATTTGATAACGCGGATATATTTCAACATCTTTTGCTACAATGTTGACATCGCCGGCAACAAGTTTCAATCCCGCATTTTTGAACGACGTTCCGCAATTATTAGTTATTGTAACCCATCCTGTCAAATCCAATTTGTTGTCGTCTTTATTTATCAATGCAACGTAATTGCAAATCCATGAAAGATTATTCGCAAGATAACTGATTTCTGTTTTGTGCTCGCCTTCCTTTTCGTTCTCTATCATCCATTGCAGTTGAGGTTTTGAAATTAAACCTTCGGGCAAACTCGGAAGCACAATTTTTCCCGATGGATTCACTTCTATTTTCCCATTCACTTCTGCAACAATGCCATCAACGTTGGAAAGAAGTTTTCCGCTTACAGTAAATTCTTTTTTCGTTTCCTCATTCAATCGAACGAACTCAATCGTCTTCCCCAAATATTTAAAAAGAAGTTTTGATTGATTGACTAAATCGTATTGATAATTTTGTTCGAGAACGCGCACAGCATTTGCATCGGTCAAGCTTGAAAAATGCAATGACGTACCGTCAATCGTCGAAGGAATGTCGGGAATAACGATTGTCGAAATTCCTTTCTTCAAATTGAGCGTTCGTTCTTCTCTGATGAGAGAAAGATTTTGATTGTATATAGTTAAATCTACTTGCGTCCGTTCATTTTTCGATTGTGAAAAAAGATTGGATGCTAATAAAATGGTGAGAAAAATTGCGTAAAACATAAATTACTCCTTGTTGATGTGTTTGTTGTTTTGTTAGTTGATTAATGAGTTATTTAATTGAAGTACACTTTTAGTAGTATTAGTTGATTCTTTAAATAATTCTTCTTGTCCTCGAAATTGCAATTGATACAACTTGAAATAAATTCCGCCTTGCACGAGTAATTCCTGATGTGTTCCCGATTCCCGCACTTCGCCTTTATGGAGAACAATGATATTATCCGCATGCTGAATTGTTGAAAGACGATGCGCAACAACAATGGCAGTTCGGTCTTTTAACAACTCTGTTATAGCGTTTTGAATGAGACGTTCTGTTTCTGTATCAACGCTCGATGTCGCTTCATCAAGAATCAAGATTTCAGGATTCGTTACCAATGCGCGCGCAAATGCCAGTAATTGCTTTTGTCCCACGGAAAGCGTTGCTCCGCGTTCCTTTACTTCTTCGTCGTATTTCTTAGGTAACTGTTCAATGAATATATGCGCGCCGACAATTTCGCACGTGCGTTTAACTTTCTCAAGAGAAATTGAATCGTTGCCAAGCGTGATATTATTTGTTATATCGTCGGAAAATAAAAACACATCCTGAAGTACAACAGCAAACCGTTTTCTCAAAGCGTTTTGTGGAAAAAGGCGAATATCAATTCCATCAATCAAAATTGCGCCTTTTTGAATTTCATAAAACCGCAGCAACAAATTAACAATGGTGGATTTTCCCGCACCTGTTGCGCCTACAAATGCAGTAGTCGTTCCACTTTCTATTATGAACGATACATTCTTCAATATCCAAGCATCGGATTGTTGATGCTCGATATTCGATGTTCGATTGAACTCACTGTTGCCATCGAAAGTATAATCGAAAGATGTATTTCTTCCTGAAGAATCGTCGTAACGAAACCAAACATTTCTAAATTCAATCGTTCCTTTTCTTCCATTATTTCCACCGTCAACTGCTCCATCATTCCGTTTCACAGCATTATCGTGAATAATGGCATCATCATCGAGCAATGCAAAAATTCTTTCTGAAGAAGCCATCGCCGATTGCATAATATTATATTTTTCAGATAAATCGCGAATCGGGCGGAAAAACATTTCCGTGTATTGAATAAACGAAATCAAAACACCGAGCGAAATTGTTTGCTGCATTACTTCTCCCCCGCCATACCATAAAATAAGACCGATAGCAATAGCAGAAATAATTTCGACAGCAGGATAAAATATTGCATAGTAAAACACCGAACGAATATGCGCATCCGTATGTGCTTGATTAATGCGTTTGAATTTCTGAAATTCGTTTTCTTCGCGGCGAAATATTTGAACTACGTTAATTCCGGTTATATGTTCCTGAATAAACGTATTGATTCTTGCAAGTTGGGTACGCACTTGGCGATAGGCATCACGCGCACCTTTACGAAACCACATCGTCACAAGCACAAGCAACGGCAAAACCGACATTGTAACGAGTGATAATTTAACATCCATCATAAACATAAAGATAAGAATCCAAACAATGATGAAAATATCGCTGAAGACCATAACAATGCCGGAAGAAAAAAGTTCATTCAGCGTTTCAACGTCGTTGGTAACGCGCGTAACCATTCGTCCAATCGGAGTTTTATCAAAAAACCGAAGCGAGAGTTTTTGCAAATGCGAAAATATAGTGATGCGCAAATCGTAAATAGTTCGTTGACCAATCCACGATGTAAAATAATTGTTCAGATATTGAATGACCGCTTGCAATATCAACACACCAAACAGCGCAAGCGCAATTTGTTGTAATCCGCTGCTGTCATTTTTTAAAATGAAATCATCAATAGCAATTTTCGTTAAATACGGACGCATAGGACCTAATCCTGCTATCACAATATTTAACAATATTGCAACAATTATCCACGTGCGATATGGTTTTAAGAATAACAGCAATCGTTTCATCAAACGACTGTCGTAGGCTTTTCCTAATATCTCTTCGTCTTGCATAGAGTTTATCTTATACAGAATTTTTTAATGTGTTCAACCATTCTTCGAATAACTCTTATTTAAAAAGTTCATGCAAATTCTGAATTGTTTGCTCCACAACATACAATTCTAATTCATTGGACAAATTCAATCTTTCTCGGAGGATAAGTATTGTCCCGTCTTTTGACCACAATGGATAATCTGTTGTTCGTTCATCTGTTTCAGAAATTTTCCACTGTAGTGTTCCATCAGCATTGCATATCCATGTTTCGCTTTTCAAACATTGTGTATCGTTGTCATTCCAATACGATTTTATATATACAATTTTCTTTCCATCGAACGACCAAACGGGATGATGCGTTTCTTCTTCTCGCTTCGATTCAAAGCCAAATCTTCCTACGGTTGATATGGAAATTCCTAAAGACGTTTCCTTAAATTCAAGTAATTGATATTCGTATGCATTGTAACTGCGAACAATAATTCTATCAGATATCGGCGACCAGAGAACTAACAGAGGAGAATCAAAATCTTTTAACTCTAGTACTTCATCGCCCAATGAATTATACACCCAAATAGTCCACGTAAGACTAAATTCATTGGGCTTCATTCTTTGCAAAAAATCGTTCATAATATTTCGACGTTTCTGTGAACTTTGTCGTTCCCAATCTCCATAAAATTTCGGTTTTAATACGGTGAACCAATTTCCATTATATGACCAACTTCCAAGTAATCCGTCGCAAATGTTTCTTCCATTTCTTCCATTCGCCTCAGCCATCCAAATATTAGGAAAAGAATCGTAGTTTTCCGTTTGATACAAAATATAATTGCTACGCGGCGAAACTGAATGCTGTACAATATCATTTTGCAAAGCGTCCACTATAATATTTTTTCTGAAACGTACATCGAAAATCCCTGCTCGTCGCTTTCCTTTTTCTTCATACGTGTACTCAATAAAATTTCCATCTGCGTTGAATCTCACTTGCGGTTTTTGCCTTTGATGAACCCGAAGCACTTGCGTTTTGTCAAATTGCGATTTGATACTCGAAATAAAAAAAATAATTTCATTGTTTATATATTCGCATACTATCATTTCCAGTTGAGGACTTATTGCGAAAATATTCTTCGTTCTCAAATCGAACGCTGAATAGCGTAGCAACTCTCTCTCGAAAATTATTGGCGACTTCAAAAGGGAATCTTGTGCATCAGTATCGTGAAAACAAAAAACGAGTAACAGAATTCCAACGTTCCAAAGAACACGCCATCGAATATTTCCACGATTCTTGTTCTTCATCAAAATCATATCGCTTCCAATTCCGACTCGAGCATTTGCTTTTCGTAAAGCTCAGTGTAAATTCCGTTGAATAACACAAGTTCGCTGTGTGTTCCTTGTTCCACAATTTCTCCGCCATCAAGAACAATAATCACATCAGCATCTTTTACGGTTGAAATACGATGCGAAATAATAATACTCGTGCGCTCGCGCATAAATTTTTTCAATCCTTGCAGAATTTCTTCTTCTGTATGTGTATCAACTGCCGAAAACGCATCATCAAGTATCAGAATTTTTGGATTAGTCATTATTGCGCGAGCAATTGATGTACGTTGTTTTTGACCGCCGGAAAGTGTAATACCGCGCTCTCCAACAATCGTATCATATTGATTCGGAAAATTTTCAACGTCGTTCGATATGCGAGCTATTTCTGCAGCACGTATTACAGTTTTCAGATTACGAATGCCAGAATTTTCATTGAAACTATCGGTATCACCGTTTTTAAATCCGTTATCTGTTCCAAAAGAAATATTTTCAATCACCGATGTTGAAAACAAAAATGTTTCCTGCGGAACAATAGCAATATTGTTTCTCAAAATTTCCAGCGGAATATTTTTAACATTCACTCCGTCAATCAACACTTCTCCTTCGGCACTATCATATAATCGCGGAATGAGATTGACAAATGTTGTTTTACCGCAACCTGTTTTACCAACAATAGCAAGCGTTGTACCTTGTTCAATTTTCAAATTGATGTTTTTTAGTACCGGTTCAGTTTTGTTTTTATGAACGAAAGAAACATTGCGGAATTCTATTGCTCCGAAAATTTGAGATTCCGAATTACTGATTACTGACTTCTCGTTATAGTACTCTCCAATCTGTATTCCGAAATCTTCATTTCTAATTTCCGGTACTGTATCCAATACTTTACAAAACCGATTCATTGAAGCCGCACCGCGCTGAAAGATATTTACCACCCACCCAAATGCAATCATCGGCCAAATTAACATTCCAAGATACATAATGAATTGCGTCATTGTTCCAAGCGTCATTGTTCCTTCGATAATATTTTTCCCTCCGAAGAAAATAACTATCACAATAGAAACTCCCGTGAGCATAAACATCAGTGGCCACAATAAACTTTGAATACGCGCAAGTTTCATATTCTTTTCCAGATATTCCCAACTCATTATTTTAAAAATGCGAATTTCATGTTCTTCACGAAGAAAACTTTTTACTACGCGAATACCTGAAAGATTTTCTTGAGTTCGTGTTGTCAACTTCGAATATTGTTCCTGCACTTCGTCATAAAATTTATGCACACGTTTTCCAAGCAAGTACACGGCAAATGATATGAACGGTAACGGAAGCAACGAAACGAGCGTGAGAGTTGTATCGAGCGAAAACATCATTGCGAGTATCATAATAAATCCTGTTGCTGTATCGGATGTGTACATAATTCCGGGACCGAGAACGCTGCGTATTGCATTCAAATCATTCGTTGCATACGACATTAAGTCGCCCGTAGGCGTATTCTGAAAATATTGTAACGGAAGTTTTTGTACGTGCGATAGAAAATCGTTACGCAAATCAAATTCAATTTTTCTTGATACGACGATAATTGTCTGTCGTGTAAGATAAGAAAAATAACCGCTGAAGAGCATTGTTCCGACTACAAGCGAAGCATATTGAATGAACGTTGTTGAATCAAACGATTGCTGTAATTCGTCAATAGTTTTTCCGATGATTATCGGAGTAAAAAGCCAAAACATATTGCTTCCGATAATCACGAAAAAACCAATAGCAATGCTTTTTTTGTAGCGATTAAGATACGGAAGAAGTCGAAGCAGAGATTTCATTTATTGTTCGAAAGAGATACAAAGATAAATCGAAATTCAACAACGAAAGTGAATCAAAAATTGTTCAGAAGAACAGTAATAAAAAATGAAAGAAAACAATTTAGAGTTACTCAACCTTTTCTTTTAGTTTACTTTTTCTAAATCCGTAGAAAAAATAAATCACTGTGCCGAGAAAAAGCCATATTCCAAACCTAAACCATGTTACCCAGGGAAGCCCAAGCATAAGATAAATACAACTCGCAATGCCAAGTAACGGTACGAGCGGAACAAATGGAGTTTTAAATGCACGCGTTCTATTCGGTTCTTTTTTTCGGAGAATTAAAACGCCTGCACAAACGAGAGTAAAAGCAAACAGTGTTCCGATATTCGTCAGTTCAACCATTTCATTGATATTAGCAACACCAGCAAATGCCGCAACAAGAACCCCTGTCCAAATTGTTGTGATGTGCGGTGTTTTATATTTTGGGTGAACTTCGGAAAACTTTTTTGGAAGTAACCCATCACGCGACATCGAAAAGAAAATACGCGGCTGTCCAAGTTGAAATACAAGCAACACAGCAGTCATTGCAATCACTGCACCGAAAGAAACAATCCCCGCCGCCCAATCCAATTGAAGATACGCAAGCGCAGCAGCAAGCGGGTCGGCAACTCCAAGTTGATTCCAGGGTATAATTCCCGTTAACACTCCTGCCGTAGCAACGTAAATAATCGTGCAAATAAATAACGAACCGAGAATTCCCCGCGGCATATCACGTGCGGGGTTTTTACATTCTTCTGCCGCTGTTGAGATTGCATCAAACCCGATGAATGCAAAGAAAATTAAACTTGCCGCAGTCCAGACACCCTGTATTCCATTCGGGAAAAAAGGCGACCAGTGTTCGGGTTTAACATACATTCCTCCAACGACTATAAAAAAAAGCAGGATAGCAACCTTGAGCAACACCATCCAATTATTCACTCGAGCAGATTCCTTTACGCCAATAACCAACAGCCACGTTATGAGCAAAACGATTGATGAAGCAAGAAAATTAAAGATGATTGGTATTCCCATTATAGTTGGATGACGCTGCCATGCTTCATACGCAAACTGTAAATCGGACGTAAGTTGTCCTCCGTTTCCTACAATGCTTGCTGCCTGATGTGCTGTTCTGTAATCAACTGCAATCCACGCTGGAATAGTTATTCCAAGCCCTTCCATTAGTTGATGAAAATACGCCGCCCATGAAATTGCTACTGCAACATTACCGATCGCATATTCAATCATCAAATCCCAGCCGATTATCCACGCAACTAATTCTCCCAATGTTGCATACGAATACGTGTATGCGCTTCCAGCAATAGGAACCATCGAAGCAAACTCCGAATAACACAATGCGCAAAATGCACAAGCAAGCGCAGTAATCAGAAATGAAATCATAACCCCCGGTCCTGCACCAAGATGAC
>VGWC01000014.1 GCA_016873775.1 Ignavibacteria bacterium
TAGCAACCGAAGCAATTACAGAATTGGAAACTGTTGTTGATGACCTTCGTGAAATTTTAACCCTGCTTGAAAATGGAGAATAGTTTACCAACAAATTGGGTTGAAGTCCAGTTGGAGGAATTATTAGTTTCTCTTGAAAGTGGTTCACGACCAAAAGGTGGAGTTCGTGGAATTGCTGAAGGTGTTCCAAGTGTTGGAGGCGAACATTTGAATGATGATGGAGGATTTAATTTTACAAACATCAAGTTCGTTCCGAAATCTTTTGCATCAAAAATGAACAGAGGCAAAATAAATTCACATGATGTATTGATTGTAAAAGACGGTGCAACAACTGGAAAAACTTCATTCATAAATGGAAGTTTTCCTTTTGATGAAGCAGTAGTGAATGAGCATGTTTTTATTTGTCGTGCAAGTGCAGAGTTTAATCCTAAATTTCTTTTTTATTTTTTATGGAGCAAAGAAGGCAAAGAAAAAATTTTAGAAAACTTTAAAGGTTCTGCACAAGGTGGAATCAATACAACCTTTGCTTCAAACTTATTAGTTCCTGTTTCACCCCTTGCAGAACAACACCGCATAGTAGCCAAATTAGATTCCCTCTTTGCAAAAACAGAAAGCAACAAACAACGCTTAGAAAAAATTCCACAACTCCTCAAACGCTTCCGTCAATCTGTTTTAGCCGCAGCCGTTAGCGGAAACAATGGCATTGAAGAAATTGCAAACAATGTTTGTTCTGAAATTCAAATTGGTCCTTTCGGAACACAACTGCATAAACACGATTACATTTCTAAAGGTATTCCTTTAGTTAATCCAACTCATATTCAAGCAGGGGAAATTGTTCCTGATATGGATTTGACAATTTCAAAAACCAAATTCAAAGAGTTGTCAAATTATCATTTGCAAACTGGTGATGTAATAATGGGAAGAAGAGGAGAAATGGCAAGATGTGCTTTGGTTGGCAAGAAGGAAAATGGTTGGTTGTGTGGAACAGGAAGTTTGTTTTTTCGTCCTGACTTAAAAAAAGTAAATCCACAATATTTGTTTTGGGTATTAAGCAACAACAACACAAAAGCATTTCTTGAAGGTGAAGCAAAAGGAAGCACAATGAGTAATTTGAATTTGAACATCGTTAGAAATATTCCAATTCCACTTCCACCGCTTGAAGAACAAAAAGAAATCGTAAAACAAGTAGAACAACTTTTTGCGTTCGCAGATAAAATAGAAAACCGCTACACCAAAGCCAAAACTATGATTGATAAATTGCCACAAAGCATTTTGGCAAAAGCATTCAGAGGAGAGTTGGTTTCTCAAAATGCAGATGATGAACCGGCAAGTATGCTGTTGGAGAGAATTGCGCTTGAGCGTGCACGAACTAAAGTTCGAGTAACAAAACGAACCGAAGCGCAGGTAATGCAACGAACTAAAGTTCGTTCTACAAGCGTAACACGAACTTCAGTTCGTGAAAAAGTAATACGAACTTTAGTTCGTAGAAATATAACTCAAACTTCCATTCGCAAGAAAAGAAAACAGTGAAGCATTACTACAAACGCCACTTACCGCATTACCAATCAAGCGGCAATTCTTTTTTTATTACGTATCGTTTGGCTAACTCACTTCCCGTCAATGTCATTGTAGAATTGAAAGAACAATTTGAAAAACTTCGCCGCGACGGCAAACCATCATACGACGAACAAAAGCGGTACTTTGGAAAATTCGATGTGTATTTAGATAAATGCGAAAAAAGTCCGAAGTGGTTAGCAAATGATGACGTTGCGAAAATT
This sequence comes from Ignavibacteria bacterium, assembly GCA_016873775.1. Lineage (NCBI taxonomy): Bacteria > Pseudomonadati > Ignavibacteriota > Ignavibacteria > Ignavibacteria bacterium. The sequence goes on from VGWC01000014.1 coordinate 1,779, forward strand.
GTTGCTGATGCAATACTCTCACGCGATGGAAAAGAATACAATTTGATTTGTTATTGTATAATGCCAAACCACGTGCATTTGGTAATCACTGTTCCTGAACCCGTAACTCGAACTTCAGTTCGAGAAGACGTAACACGAACTTTAGTTCGTGAAGACGTAACTCGAACTTCAGTTCGAGAAGACGTAACACGAACTTTAGTTCGTGATGAAACCGAATCTACACGAACTGAAGTTCGTGCAACAAGCGAAACAAACGCTCCATATTCCGAATACATCGTAACTTCATTTCTTCGAGGATTGAAAGGAAGTACTGCACGTGAAGCAAATAAAATCCTCAATCGCACTGGCGCATTTTGGCAACACGAAAGTTACGACCACATTGTCCGAGACGAAAAAGAATTATTTCGTATCGTTGAATATGTTTTAAACAATCCTGTGAAAGCGGGATTAGTTTCGGAACGGAATGAATGGAAATGGAGTTATGTAAAGAAGTTTGAATAACGTAAGACGATGGTCAAATCGTCTTCTTGATATATTGACAAACTGAAGTTTGTCTTACAAATACAAAAAACTTATGAAACACATTCTCATTTTCACATTACTTTTACTTTCACTTTCTTATTCACAACAAACAAAACATAAACCAATGACACAACAACACGAAAAAGCAACATTTGAAAAATAATGTTTTCTTCGATGTAATGCGATGAAATAATTAGTTTTCATAATTGGCGAACGTGAAGTAAGAAACCCTGCATCGTAATTTGTATATTCAACACGATTTTTTTTCACAAAATACAAGAGGTATTTATGTACAAACTTGTTTTAATTCGACACGGTGAAAGCGTGTGGAACAAAGAAAATCGGTTCACCGGTTGGACTGATGTTGATTTATCCGAAAAAGGAATTGAAGAAGCGCACTGCGGAGGAAAAGCATTAAAAGAACGCGGCTTTGTTTTCGATGTCGCGTACACTTCCGTTCTCAAACGCGCAATTCGCACGTTGTGGATTGCGCTCGATGAAATGGATTTGATGTGGATTCCTGTGCTCAATTCCTGGCGATTGAACGAGCGGCATTATGGTTCGCTGCAAGGATTGAACAAATCCGAAACGGCGGCGAAGTTTGGCGAAGAGCAAGTAAAAATTTGGCGACGCAGTTACGATATTCCTCCGCCATCGCTTGAAATTTCCGATGAGCGTTATCCCGGAAAAGATGCTCGCTATAAATATTTGAAGAAGGAGGAAATTCCGCTTACCGAATCGCTGAAACTTACTGTGGATAGATTTCTTCCATATTGGTTTTCGACGATTGCGCCGACAATCAAATCGGGAAAGCGCGTCATTATTGCGGCGCACGGAAATAGTTTGCGAGCGTTAGTAAAATATCTCGATAATATTTCTGACGATGCGATTGTGCAAATGAATATTCCCACCGGCATTCCGCTTCTCTATGAACTCGACGATAATTTAAAACCGCTTCACAGTGAATATATTGGCGATGCGGAAGAAGTAAAGCGCGCAATGGAGTCGGTGGCAAATCAGGGAAAAGCAAAATAGAAAATGCGCCTCGCTGTTGTTCAAACAAATCCTATTTTCGGAGAAGTAAGAAACAATGTTCAATCCGCTATTCGACAAATGGAAAATGTTGATGCGGATTTGTTTGTACTTCCCGAACTGTTCAACACGGGATATAATTATATTTCCAAAGAAGAAGTTGAACAACTTGCCGAAACAACGGATGGTTTTACGTTTCAAGAAATGTTTTCTTTTGCGAAGAAGAAAAATTGTTTTGTTGTGTATGGATTTGCGGAACTAGAGCATAGAGCGGAGAGTTTAGAGCAAAGAGCAAGGAGCGAGGAGCGAGGAGAAAATTTACGAACCACGAATCACGATTCACGATTTACGTATTACAATTCTTCCGCGCTTGTTGGTCCAAACGGAATGATTGGCATCTATCGTAAAGTGCATTTGTTCTATCGCGAAAATATTTTTTTCTCTCCGGGAAATCTTGGTTTTCCTGTATTCGATTTGCCGTTTGGAACAATTGGAATGATGATTTGCTTCGATTGGTATTTTCCCGAAAGCGCGCGAACGCTTGCATTACAAGGTGCGCAACTTATTTGTCAACCGGCAAATCTCGTAATGTCGCATTGTCCCGATTCACTCATAACACGCTGTTTGGAGAATCGTGTATTCGCTGCGCTCGCTGATAGAGTTGGCGATGAAAATCGAGGTGGAGAAAATTTACATTACATCGGAAAAAGTGAAATCGTTACCCCAAAAGGAGAAATTCTTATTCGTTTGGGAGAAAATGAAGCAAACATTGCTGTTGCGGAAATTGATGTCTCTCTTGCAAACGATAAACAACTCAACGAATATAATAATTTGTTTGAAAGTCGCCGTTCGGAAATGTATAAATTTTAATTGCAAATAAATGATTTGTCAAGAAAAGCGTGTGTATCATTTACTCAACTTTTTTCAAGAAAGAAAAAGTATATACAATTTTTCTCACACTTTTAAGGAATAAATTATGTCCAAAAAATTATGGATCGGCTTCGTCGCGGTATTTGTGTTTTTTCAGATTTGTGATTACCTCATCCACGGCGTTATATTAAGCGGCGCATATCAGAAACTTATGACGGATGCTCCCGGGATGTTTCGACCTGAAATGAAAATGTAGATATTTCAAGTTATCGGATTATTCTTTTCATTTTTCTACACACTGGTATTCTCGAAAGGATATGAAGGAAAAGGAATAATGGAAGGAGTACGGTATGGATTATATGTTGGGCTAATGGTGCACATTCCTGCAGCATATTCTACGTATGCAATGTATCCGTATCCATATTCTCCTATAATGACGTGGTTTCTGCTCGGTACTATTTCATCCGTACTCGGCGGAATTTTGCTCTCGATGATTTATGGTAAAAAACAGGCATAGATGTTTTGAGATAAAAATAAACAATGCCGTGTACGTTTATATGCACACGGCATTTTCTTTTTTATAAAAATATTGAGAAGATACGTTATTCCGGAATTTCAATCGCTACCAAATTCATTTGCCCGTTCGAGCGGTTCAAACGCAATAGTATCGAATCGCCCGCTTTATGCGCTTTGATGATAGTTTCGAAATCTTTTATTGAAGTAATCTTTTTTCCCTCCGCTTCAATAATAATATCATTACTTGCGATTGTTCGCTTCGACGCTTCTCCCATCGGTTGAATGTTCGTAACAATAATTCCGTGAGGAACGTCCCGTTGCGATTTTTGTTCATCGGAAAGTGTTTTTACCGTCATTCCAAGTTCATTAAAACTTTTGGTGTGCGAAATCAGTTCTTCGTCGCCGCTCGTTTCATCTTTGGATTTTCTATCGTTCGAAACAAGAGACACATCTCCGCGCGATTTTAATTTTACATTCATCTCCATTTCTTTCTTGTTACGGAAAATTTTCAGCACGACCGTTTCTCCTGGATGATGTTTTGCTATTTGTGTTTGCAACTCGTTCGACGCATTTACTTCAACTCCATCAACGGAAAGTATTACGTCTCCAAGTTGTAACCCCGCATCTTCTCCCGCTCCTCCTTCGGTTACCACTTGAATCAACACACCTCGCACTGTTCCTAATCCAAGTGCTTTTGCCATTGTTTCGTCAATATTAGAAATCTGAACACCAATATATCCACGCTGTACTTTTCCGTGCCGAATTAAATCTTCGGTAACGGTCTTCATCAGGTTAGAAGGAATTGCAAATCCATAACCTTGATAGCGAGCATTCGTTGTTGCAATCGCCGCGTTAATCCCAATAACTTCACCACGTAAATTTACTAATGCGCCACCGCTGTTTCCCGGATTTATTGCTGCATCCGTTTGAATAAAATTTTCAATTCCATATCCATCGCTGCGATTGATGACGCCAAGATTTCCGCGACCAATGGCACTAACTATTCCAGCAGTAACTGTCGAAGTTAACCCGAGTGGATTTCCAATGGCGAGAACCCATTCGCCTACTTGCACAGAATCAGAATTTCCCAATGAAGCAACTGGTAAATTCTCCGCCTCAACTTTTATGACAGCCAAATCCGTCGTTTGATCCGTTCCTATAACTTTTGCTTTAAACTTTCTTTTATCATCAAGAACAATTTCTACTCCCTCATTATCTACATCAGCAACAACGTGATTGTTGGTAACGATGTATCCATCGGATGTGAGAATAACACCGGAACCAGAACCGATAGAAGGCGTCGGTTGCTGTTTGAAATCCGGGTCAAAAAATTTGAAGAAGTTATGGAAATCCTCCGTCGGCGATTCTTTTCCTTTGGAAGTTACCGTAATGCTAACAACCGTTGGCTTTGCTATTTTCGATACTTCAATAAATGCTTTGCTGAGTTCTTGCGTGTTAAATACCGCCGTTGATGAAGGAATCGCAGTTCCAACGGAAACGCTTGCTCCCGTTAGTGTAATTTCTTCTGAGGTTTTCAATCCAGAAATAACGATTGCTGCGAAAAGCACGCTCACGCATACAAGCAATACCGTAGCAAGTAATGATTTTTTAGTCATAGAAAGAATGTATTATATATGGAAAAAAATTATTGTACGATGGGTTGCGCACCCTTAAATATTTGCTCACTTCGCAACGCACGAAACCCTTCAATATGAATGCGCAAGTAATTATTGAGTACATTCGCAATTTCTTTTTCTGTTTGCAAAGTCAATGGTTGCTCTGTGATGTTGTGGAAATTACGATTCAATAACACGCGCAGCGTCGAAAGAGTTTCCGCAGATACAAAAAATGGCGATGATATTTTTTTTGAACACGAATGACATAATAAGCCGCCGCGATGTAATTCGAGAGAATACTGTTTGTTTCCGGAATCCGCCGTTGAGAACGTCTGCTGACACATCGGACAATGTTCCAACTGAAAGCGAAATCCCAACATAGCGGCAAAGTGCAGTTGAAACGAAAGCAATGTTCGCGATGCGTTGTTGTTCTCGTATTGTAATGCGTTCAAACTTTCGATGACAAGATAAAACAACGGTTCATTTTTTTCTTCGTGCGTTGCGCAATACAACATTTCCATTATAGATAGCGCGGTGGAAAGCGATTCCAAACGATTGCTCGTCCTCCCAAAATATTGAAGATACGAACACTCGGAAATCAATTGCAGTGAGCGTGCATCTTTTTTATACAACACTAACGATACGTACGACAACGGTTCGAGCGCGCTACCGAATTTCGATTTTTTTCCGCGCGCGCCTTTCGCAATTGCACTTACTTTTCCAAATTCTTTGGTAAAAAATGTAACGATTTTACTCGTGTCGCCGTATTTCATTGCTTTGAGTACAATTGCTTCCGTTGTAACGATTGTGCAATGCTTCATAAATTTGTTGACGAAAATATACTTTTCTTCATACAGAGAATCAAAAAACATTTCTATTACTTTTTTACTTCTCTCTTTTTCTCTTATCAAAATCTCTCTATATTTTCAGCGTTAAATGAGTGATTTTTTCACTTGTTCAAAAATAGTAAAACCGAAATGTCGCCACTTTCAAAAAAAAGAATTGAATCGCTGTTCAAAAATTTTCTCGGAAAAACCATCGCCGTTGTTGGCGATTTAATGCTCGATAGATATATCTGGGGTTCTGTGCATCGTATTTCTCCCGAAGCGCCGGTTCCTGTTGTCGACGTTGAATCGGAATCTGCTCGACTTGGCGGCGCCGCAAACGTTGCGAATAATATCAAATCGCTCGGAGGAAATCCGCTCCTTGTCGGCGTCATCGGCAATGATAACAGCGGAAAACTCGTCAAAGATACAGTTCGTGAAATGGGATTTTCGGAAGATGGAATTGTGAAAGATGATACGCGACCAACTACGGTAAAAACCCGCGTTATCGCACATCATCAACACGTCGTGCGCATTGACAAAGAATCGAGAAATGATATTTCCTCTCTGATTGAAGAGAAAATTTTATTTTCGCTTCGCCGCCATTTGAGTAACGTAGATGCTATTATTTTAGAAGATTACAACAAAGGCGTCATGACAAGTACATTGATTGAAAAAATTGTTCAACTTGCAAACTCTCATAAGAAAATTATTACGGTGGACCCGAAATCCATGAATTTTTTTGCGTATAAAAATATTTCCGTATTCAAACCGAATAAGAAAGAAACTGAGGAAGCATTGGGAATAAAAATTATTTCGGACGCTGATGTTGAATACGCAGGGACATTGCTGCTCGAAAAACTGAACGCAAAAAATATTCTTCTTACGCGCAGCGAAAAAGGAATGACGCTTTTCACGTACAACGGAGTAATTGAACACATCCCTACAAAAGCGCAAAAAGTCGCAGATGTTTCCGGCGCCGGAGATACAGTTATTTCTGCGATGACTCTTGCGCTCGCAAGCGGTGCATCCATTGAAGAATCTGCTGTCATTGCAAATCATGCGGGAGGTATTGTTGTTGGCGAAGTAGGAATCATTCCCGTTTCGAAAGAAGCGTTGCGACAAGCATTGCTCAATGAAATTCCTTGAAAAAAAATTTATACGAATTACAATTCAATAAAAATAACTGTTCCACACTATGGGAAAAATAATCGCGCATAACGAAATAGCGTTTCTTTGCAGGGAAATGAAAAAAAGCGGAAAGGTTATCGTATTCACGAACGGTTGCTTTGATATCCTGCATCGCGGACATATTGAATATCTCTCGAAAGCAAAACAATTCGGCGACGTTCTGATTATCGGCATAAACACCGATGCTTCCATAAAAAAAATAAAAGGCGAAAAACGTCCAATCGTTTCCGAAGAAGACCGCGCATTTGTTCTTTCTTCGCTCGCGTGTGTTGATTATGTTGTAATGTTTGATGAAGAAACTCCACTCAATCTCATTGCAAAAATACTTCCCGACGTGTTGGTGAAAGGCGCGGATTGGAACAAAGAAAATATTGTCGGCAAAGATATTGTTGAAGAAAACGGCGGAAGAGTTGCAACGATAGAATTTCTTCCGAATCGTTCTACGACAAATATGATTGAACGAATTCTCACATTGTACCGCTAACAATTTCCGCCCTTGCAACACGTGTGAAAAAATTTGCAACATACAGTTTCTTGGTTCTTGCCGTATGCGTCGCGCTGTTTATCGGTGCAATATTGTATATGCGAACAGATTCGTTTCGGAATTATCTTCGAGCGACTATTGCAGAAGAAGCGCAAACATACTTCAACGGAAAGGTGTTTATCGGAGCGGTGCGCGGAAATCTGTTTTCCGGTTTTGAAACCGACAGCATTGCCATTGAAATTGATAATGCGCCGTTTGTCGAAACGCGGCGCGCAAAATTTTCCTTCGATTTATTTCCCGCGCTGCGAGGAAAATATTATTTGAACTCCGCCGAACTTCTCGAGCCGCACATTCATATTCATTCATCCTCGAACGGAACATGGAATCTCGAAAAATTTTTATCCGCCGATACATCGCACACAACGCCAACAACATTCATTTCCATTTCTCGTTTAGGTATTACCAACGGCGAAGTATTTATTGTTGATTCATCAAAACTTTCGGCAACGTTGACCGATTCAACGCGCGCGTTTCCGTTCAATAACTTGCATCTTACGTATGTGAATGCGCTTCTGTCTTTACTGATTGATAAAAATTCGTATGCGGCAACGGTAAAAAATTTCTTTTGTGAACTCGATTCGCCAAAATTTTCCGTGAGAAATTTTTCCGGAAAATTTCTCGCATCACCTTCACTCCTTCGCGCCGACGGTGTAGAAATTCAAACGGAACGCAGCAAACTTTCGTTGAGTGCATCGCTGCACGGAGTCAATATATTTGCTCCAGTTTCGTTCGACACACTGCAACATAAACCGATGGCGTTATCGTTATATTCGCCCGCATTGAACGGAGAAGAATTATCTTTGTTCCTTCCGAAAACATTGAACATTCAAGGAACAAGTTCGCTCGACATTCAAGCAGGCGGAGAAATTGGAAACATTGCATTGCGCACGTTTCATGCTGAATCATTTGAAAGTTATATTCAACTCACGGGCAATATTCGCTGTCTTACTATCGCAGAGAGTTTATCCATTGAAACGAACATTGATGCAAGCGCATTGATGCTTTCAGAAATTTCTTCTGCGTTTCCTTCATTATCACTGCCTCAATGTTCTCAACTTGATGCAATTCGATGTTCAGGAAAAATACTTGCATCAATTCATACGTTGGATGCGAACGTTGAGTTGAATACCAACGCAGGAAATGCTCGCATTGATACGAAAATTGATTGGCGCTCTCCGCAAATGAAATATGAAGGAAAAATGTTTGCGCAACACGTAAATCTGAAAAAATTTTTCCAAGAAATCGACACTTCCATTCCTGAAACGCAATTAAATATTTTCGGAACATTTTCTGGCAAAGGCACACACCTAGATTCTCTCGTTGCCGAAAGTACTTTCCGTATTGATTCTTCTTCGGTGCAACTCTCATCGGAACACGAACAAGCAATCAATATCCATCGTTTGAACGTAGAATTTTCTGCGCAAAAAAACATTCTGAAAACGTCCACCTCGTTTGAAATTGAGAACACCAACGGAACCATTTATGCATCAGCAACTTTGATTAACAGCCGTTTTACAAGCATTGAAAGCGAAGGAACGATTGCGCATTTCAATCCAGCAGTATACTTGAACAATTCCAACTATGCAGGCGATGTTTCTTTTCACTTTTCCGGAAAAGCAAACGGGAAAACGTTGAATGATCTTTCTGCAACATTCGAAGCGCATTTTCATCCGTCAACATTTGCGGGACGTTCTTTTGGAAATGAAAACGAAACAGATTCAAACGCAACTGTAACGTTGTTTTTAAGCCAACAACAACACGATAAAAAATATTCTCGGTTGAGTTCTCCATTGCTTGATGCAACCGTTGAAGGAACGTTCGACATTCTTGCGACGCCTAATATCGTGTTCACACAACTGAAATCGTTGCTGAACGAAGTTTCACTTTCTTCACAGCAACGCGCCGCAGGAACAGATCCGGAGACAACGCAGAAGATGCAGGAACAAAATTTTTCATACAATATTGTTGCAAAAAATCTTGCCCCGTTTTCCGTATTTACCGGCAACACCGCTTTCCGTTTTCAGGGAAACATCAATGGTAATTTTCAATCCACAAACGATACCTCAACCGTCATCGGAAAAATTATTTTCGATTCAATCGTATACACAGAAAAAAATAATGATGAACAGCAATCGTTCGCAACAGACATTCGCGCAAACGATGGAAATATTTCGTACGATATTCAATCAGCAAAACAAGAACCCGGTTCCTCTGCGACGACAATCCGGTTTGTATCTGCGATGAGAAACGCATACTACAACGGCACGCATCTCGATTCGATTCGTTTATTTCTGGAAACAGAACAACAGAAAGGCAATTTTTTCGCTTCAACAATAGTGAATAACGCGTACGCGTTTAATACACGCGGAACGTTCACCATCGAAAATGAACGCTACAATTTTTTCTGTTCTCCATTTTTATTCTCGAAAGAAACATACCGATGGAACGCAGAAGAAACACTGCGCGTAAGCGTGTATCCCTCGTTGATTCGTTTCGACCAATGTGCGCTTCAACGCGATTCGCAACGCGTACGATTTTCCGGCGATATTGTTGCTGATTCAATGAATCTCCTGGTGGAAATAAAAAATTTTTCTTTACAAGAAGTTTCCCTATTAGGAAATTCTTCTGAAAATTCTTCGTCAGCAAAAAATGTTTTTTCCGGTTCAATCAATGGTTCGTTCACATTAGGAGGAACGTTTCGTTCACCTGAAATTTCATTTAACGCAACGTCCAATAATATTGCGATGGAAAACGTTGCGACGGGAACTGCATCGTTTCTCGGCGCGTACGTAGAAAAAAATCTCACGATGCAATGTTATTTTTCTTCGAATGATACGTTGCATCCATTCACGTGCGCGCTCGATGGCGAACTTCCGATTGACCTTTCCTTTACGCATATTCCGCAACGTTTTCCTGATGACAGAATGAATCTTCACATTGTAGGAAAGGAAATTCCGCTTGCATTGCTTGACCCATTTGTCCCGCGTTTCGATAATATAACAGGAACATTGGCGTGCTCGCTCGCAATTGGTGGCACAACGACGCTTCCCGATTATCGCGGCGTAATAACGTTGGTGAACGGCAAATTTCAATACGAAGATAATAAACTTTGGTATAATGTTTCCGGAACGTTGCGCGGCGAAGGAAAACGCATGCGACTTGCGAATGTTGTTCTAACAAACGAACCTATGGACCGTTCCGATGGAAAAATTTTTCTCAACGGATATTTTTCGTTGCGCGGAATTTCGATTGATTCCATCAACGCGCACGCCAAAGGACAATTGCTCGTGTTGAAATCTACCATTCGCAAAACAAAACAAGGAGCATACGGGAATTTATTTTTGGCAACGGATACATCGGGAATTACGTATCGCGGAACGTTTGAACATTCTGTTCTGCAAGGAGCGATGATTGTGCAAGACGCTGATATTACCTTTCCTGCAATTCAGAAAACAGAAGAAAATTCTGCAACGTTTCTTCCGATAATTACTATTGACGATACGTCGAACAGTTCTCAACCATTGTTGAAAGCGACAGAACAATCAATGCTACAAGCAAAAAGGAGTGAGCGCACGGATGTTCTACAAAAATCTCTCGGCGCTATCGTCGTTGAAGGAATGGCGATAGATGTTACGATGGAAACGCAAGGAGCAAATCAATTGCGAATGATTTTCAGCAATAATCCTGCAACAAGCGAAGAATTGTATGCGGAATTGCATGGAAAACTTTCGTACAGAAAAACGCGCGAAGGCGTGTATTTATTGGGCGATTTGAACATTGGAGAAAATTCATATTACAATTTTTTCAAACGATTTAAAGCAACGGGAAGTATGAAGTTCACAGGAAATTTGCAAAATCCGGAACTGAATATTCTCGCAACGCATGAAGGAATTCATACGGTATTCGATTCGTTGCAAAATCAACAGAGTGATTATAAAATACTCGTACAACTGAATATAGCGGGTACGCGCGCAGAACCGAAAATTTCGATCGCGATGAAACAAGTGGAAGGACAAGACACAACGGATTTTTCGCAACAGGGAAAAGATGCGCAATCGGATGCGCTTGCGTTTATTCTCACGGGAAAATTCCGCGACGAATTAACCGGCGGCGAACGTTCGCAACTTGTTCTCGACGTTGGTTCTTCCGTCGGTTCGTCTGTCGTTACGGGATTTACAACGTCTGTGCTTTCGGGGATGCTGACAGAATTTTTGCGCGATGAATTCGGATTTATTCGCAGCGCAGAAATATCGTATCGCGGTGGAAGCGTTTCGGAAGAAGCGGATGTGCGTTTGAGCGGCGAATTATTCAATGCCTACTGGCGATTCGGCGGACGAATTTTCAACGACATCGGGCGCGCAAATGTGAGTTTCCAAATTCCGTTGGGCGAAGTGGTAAAATCTCGCTCGCTCCAAAATCTCTTTATCGAAGTGGAGCGCAAAGTGGAAGACGAAACGTTTGTCGGCGAACGAAAACTTACTAACACCGCGCGATTGTTTTACAAATTTTCGTATTAGGTCATCGAGGAGAATGGAATTATAACGGAGAAAATTTGGTAGATTTGTACTGGAAAATGACACGAGTAAAAGAAAAAACAATTATACAAAAGTATTTCACCATTTAAACAGACTTTGTTAAGGAAAATATTATGTTATCAATTTCAGACAAACAAGAATCATTAGATACACTATTAGCAAATTCTCATTATAATGTTCCTCTATACCAAAGAGAATATTCTTGGGAAATAGATGAAGTTTCCGAATTATACCACGATATATATGAAGCAAACGATGATGGTCATCATTTAGGCACACTCTTACTTTCAGAAAAAAATGATAAAGAAAAAGTTTATGAAATAATTGATGGACAACAAAGATTAATAACATTGTTTCTACTGCTTGGAAATATTAGAAAACTTCTTGCAGAATCGAACGAAATAACAATAAACCTCGACAAAATTTTATTCAATTATCCTCATACTGTAAAAAATGTAACGATTACAAACCTTGAGCCGAGACTCGTTGCAAACCAAAGAGATAAAGAACTTTTTAAATCCCTCGTAAAAGGTGAAAGCAATCAGAATTATGACAAGAGAAGAAAATCTTATAAATGCTTGGTATCAGCGAACAAATTTTTAGAAAGGGAATTAAAACAATTAAAGGAAAAACGTGGACCTGAAGCATTGTCTGATCTTGAGGATATGATTTTGCAAAAAGTATATTTTATCAGAATGACTGGTCAAGACGATTCCGACAAAATTTTGCTTTTTAAAACGCTTAATGCAAGAGGTTTAGAATTGTCTAAGTCAGATCTAATAAAGAATGAAATTTGTCATAAGCTCGAACGTGAAAATAAAATAGAGAAGATTGATGAAACAATTGATAAATGGGATTCAATGCGACAAAAACTTGAAGAAGTAAACGCGAACATTGACAGTTTTTTCTTTCATCATATAAATTCGTTAGAAACCGCATTAGACATTAGAAAAAAGTTAGAAGAGAAAAAGGGAAACAGTGTTAAGACTGTTGATTTTTTCTCGCCACCACTTCCAGAAAAATACCTTTTCGGAGCATATGAATACAAAATAAAAACTACGACCGTAGATAAACTCCTAAAAGAATTAGATAATTCTGCAAATATATACTCACACTTTATTGATCCAGATGATGAAGAAAAGCACTTGAAGAATCTAAGAGCACTTGGTGCGGTAAGATGTTATCCCTTATTGCTTCATTCACAAAGAGTTCTGAGTAAAAAAGAGTTTAAAAAATTATGTGAGGCAATAGAAATATTGACTTTTCGACATAGCAATATTTGCAAAATTGATGCAAAAGAATTAGAGTCAGAGTACTATAGGATCGCAATAGAGTTAAAGAGCGATAAAGACATTATTAAGGCAATAGAAAGAATAAAGAAGCAAAGTGTATTGAAAAACGTAGAACCATTCCAAAGTTCATTTAAAATCGCTTCACCTAAAGTAAGTATATCTAAATATATATTATGTAGAATCCATAACGAAGACCAAGAAGAAATAGATTGGGATAATAAAGAGATACATGCCGAACATATTATGCCGGTTAGTCCTGATGGAGAGTGGGAAATTTTATTTGAAAAGGACAGTACTTCGTATATGGAGTATTTAAATAGAATCGGGAATATTACAATTTTAAAAGGTAAGCGGAATAGAGAAGCGTCCAATAAAAACTACATCGAAAAATGTAAGCAATATGTAAAGTCAATTCCCATTACCAAAGAAATTCCTTCCAAGTGGAAAGAATGGAATTACGAAAGTATCAAGAATAGACAACTGGAACTCTGGAAAGAGGTTGAAAAAATTTGGAATACAAACAGGATTTAACTATATGAAAAAATTAAACATTCAAAAAGAATGGCAACTATTAAACAACGAAGTATTCGAGATTGTACCAATTCGACCTTCTTCTTCAAACGAAGTAATTGATAGGAAAAGTTTGCTCTTGATAGCACAATCATTTCTTGCTAATTACCAAATTTCAAAATCAAAAAAGAAAAAATCGTTTTTTGCAGAAGTCTATGCAACGACAATGGCGTATTACGGTAAACTTGATTTGAAATAATACAAATAGTTATAAATTTGGAAGAAATGAAACTATGAAATCAAAAGAAACATTTATCAACTTAACCGAAATAAAAAAATTTTATAAGGAAGAAGGAGAAAGAAAATTTTCTGATAAAGAGTTTAAAATGTTTGTAGAATGTTGCGAACGAGATTTTCATCAATGGTTACGAGATAACTTAAAATTTTTTGAATCTAAAAATAATTGAACTTTCTTCTATGCAAACCACTTCATCAAAACATATTCCCATTAACAAAGCAGATTATATTTTTACGACTGGAGCATTTCTTATCCCAATGAAAATAAATATTGACGGTGAATATTATTGGCGTTGGATAGTTTCAGAGTTTGTTGATGATTCGTTTCTCTATGAGCGAATGGTAAATCCCATCGAATGTACCGACAAGATTGAAACAATGCTCGAATCAATTGAAGATGATTAATTGCGTTACTCTGCGAAAAACTCTGCGTAACTTCGCGGTCAAACAACGTTCTTTTTCAACCGCAGAGTAACGCAAAGTCAAGCGCAAAGTAACACAAATTAAATTTTTCTTTCACGACAACACAACAAATGAAATCTCAACTTCCCGAACAACAACCTTTCCGCGAAACAATTTTAGAATTTCTTCGCCGCTATCCCCATCAAACGTTTAAGTCGAAAGAATTACAGCGGCGATTGGGAATAAAAGACGAGCGTGCGTACGGTGAACTTCGCAAAACACTCGGCGTTTTGGAAAAAGAAAAACTCGTTCTTCGCGTTAAAGGAAAACATTACAAACATCAAGCGCATCAATCTAATCGTTATGTCGGAACGTTTATGATGAAGAAAGGTTTTGGCTTGGTGCAAATTGAGAACGAATCTTTTTCGGAAATTATTATTCCACAAAAATTTTGTTCTACTGCAATGGATGGCGATACGGTGGAAGTTGCGTTGTTTGCCGAGCATCATCATAAACATACATTCAAAACAGAACGGCAAGAAGGAGAAATTGTTCGCATCATTAAACGTGCAAAGGAAGAGGTGGTCGGGCGATTTGAACGAAGCGGCAATTTTTATTTCGTTGTTCCTGATGATGGAAAAAAATCTTCTCGCGATATTTACATTCCGAAAAGCGCAATGAACAAAGCGCGCATCGGTGATAAAGTGATTGCCGTTGTCGAGCGTTGGGAAGATAGAAATCTCAATCCCGAAGGTCGCGTTGTGGAAGTGCTGGGAAAAAGCGGTGAAGTGCGCGCGGAAATGCTTTCGGTAATTCGTGAATTTAAATTGCCGGAAAAATTTCCTTCGCAAGTAATTGCAGAAGCGGAAGAAGTTTCAGCAGAATATTTGGAGAAAGAAATTGCAGCACGTCTCGATTTGCGCGACAAACATATTTTCACGATTGACCCGGAAGATGCAAAGGATTTCGACGATGCAGTTTCGTTGGAAGTTTTAGAAAACGGAAATTATTTGCTTGGCGTTCACATTGCCGATGTTTCGTATTACGTGCGTGAACAATCACAACTCGATAAAGAAGCGTTCAAGCGCGGAACGAGCGTGTATCTCGCCGATGCTGTTGTTCCGATGTTGCCGGAAGAACTTTCCAACAACATTTGCAGTCTGCGTCCGAATGTTGATAGATTGACATATTCTGCGATTATGGAAATTACGTCGCGCGGAGTTGTGAAAAATTACGAAATAATAAAATCCGTGATTAACAGCAAGCGAAGATTTACGTACGAAGAAGTACAAAAGGTTATCGAAACAAAGCGAGGAGATTTTGTTGAAGAAATTTTGATGATGCACAAGATGAGTCAAGTGCTGTTGAAAAAACGATTGCGCGAAGGTAGTATTGATTTCGGAAGTGAAGAGGCAAAATTCCGTTTCGATGCATCGGGAAAACCGTCAGAGATAATAAAAAAAGTTCGTCTCGATAGTCATCGCTTGGTTGAAGATTTTATGCTGCTTGCAAATCAAACTGTTGCAAAGCATATTGCAGTTCAACCAAAGAAACGTGATACAAAAACGCAAACTTCAATTCATCCGTTTGTGTATCGCATTCACGATTCACCGCTGCCGGAAAAAATTGCTGAGTTTGCAGAGTTCGTAAAACAATTTGGTTATTCACTTCCGCCGCGTGATGTTACTTCCAAAGTGTTGCAAAAATTGATTGACGAAACGCGCGGGACTCCCGAAGAAAATGTCATCAACGACATTGCAATTCGCTCGATGGCAAAAGCGATTTACAGCGAAGAAAATATTGGTCATTACGGATTGGGATTCAAATATTACACGCATTTCACTTCGCCAATTCGCCGTTATCCAGATTTGATTGTGCATCGTTTGTTGTTTGAATACGGAAACGGAATGAGCGCAGAACGAAGAAATCAGTTTCAAAAAAATCTTCCGTTCGTTTGTGAATATTCTTCTGAGCGCGAACGTGTTGCGATGGAAGCGGAACGCGAATCTATAAAAGTGATGCAGGTAGAATATATGAAGCGGCATATCGGAGATGAATTGCACGGCATTATCTCCGGCGTTACGAATTTCGGTTTGTTCGTAAAGATAAATGATTTACTGACGGAAGGAATGATTCGTCTGCGTGATTTGGAAGATGATTATTACGTGTACGACGAAAAAAATTATTGCATCATTGGCAAACGAACAAAGAAACGTTATCGAATGGGAGATGAAGTGGAAGTAAAAGTTGCGCGCGTGGATAGCGTGGAGAGAAGGATTGATTTTGTGTTGGTGTGAATTAACCACGAATTACACGAATTATAACGCGGATTATCACGGATAGTATTCGTGAAGATTCGCGTTTCATCCGCGTAATTCGTGGTGAATAAGAAAATCAAATGAGTATCGCACTTCTCTTTCTCGACGGTGTTGGCATTGGTTCTATTCAGAATGAACTTAATCCATTCACGAAAGTTCAATCAAAATTTTTTACGCTGTTCTCTGATGGTGGAAATGCGAATTGCGCTTTCGATGGGAAAATAATTTCTACAGACCCATTTCTTGGAGTTGAAGGATTACCACAAAGCGCAACGGGACAAACAACTATTTTCACCGGCATCAATGCGAGCAAAGAAATGGGACGACACGTTTCAGGACATCCAACATTTACATTGAGGAAAATAATTTCTGAACATAGCATAATGCTGCAACTCAAAAAACTTGGTTTTACTTCAACATTTGCAAATGGTTACACGCCGCAATATTTTGAACGTCGGTTACAATTTTGGAGTGCATCAACTTGGTGTGTAAAATATGCAGATGTTCAATTTCGCTGGCTGGATGATATTGTGAACAACAAAGCAATTGCACCGGATTTTACAAACGATTTCCTTTTGCAAAAAAAATTGGCTGACGTTCCGTTGCGCACGGCATTTGCTGCGGGAAACATTTTCGCTTCGCTTTTGAATGAGAACGATTTTGTATTGTTTGAGCATCCGTTCAGCGACGCAATTGGACACGCACAAAATATGAACGATGCCATTGCCAACATTCACAAGATCGATGAATTTCTCGAAGGAATTTTTTCCGCAACAAATCTTGATGAGCATACAATTCTACTCACCAGCGACCATGGGAATATGGAAGATTTACGCATTGATACGCACACGCTGAATACAGTTCCGACAATTGTTTGGGGAAAGCAACGCAAGTATTTTGTTTCGAGGATTATATCTCTTCTGGATATAACACCAAGCATAGTTAGTAGTTTTTAGTTTGTAGTTTATGGTTTGTTTTCTTCTTTGCAAACTACAAACTTAAAACCAAAAACTATAAACTTTCCCGTATATTTTCGCCGTAATTTTTTGTGCCTACGTTAGATTCAAAATTTGTTGAAGTGTGCGTGTTCAAACGGAATGTACATTCTGCGTTGTACCTTCTTTTGCAGCGTTCTTTTTCTGAAACACGGTATCCGTTGATGTGGCAAATTATTACTGCAACAATAGAACCCGGCGAAACTGCAATACAAACAGCGCAACGCGAAATAAAAGAAGAAACACAACTCACTCCTCTTGCGATGTGGCACGTTCCGTTTGTCAATTCGTACTTTGATGCGAAGACTGATGCAATTCATTTCATTTCCGTTTTTGCCGCAGAAGTTGATGAAACGAACGAACCGATTCTCTCGAAAGAACATCAGGCGTACGAATGGAGGACGCTTGCACATTCAAAGGAAAAACTTGTTTGGCACGGACAAATTCGCGGGCTTGAAATTGTTGACGAGTTTATTGTTGGAAAAAAAGAAGCAGAACGATATTCAAGAATTTTTTAGTTTGCGGTTAGCGTACAGCGGTCAGCATTTCGCAATCGGTTTTATTTCGCATACTAATCATACTGATGACTTTTTTGCTTTTTCATTTTATTATTTTATTTAAATCCCATGAGTTTATTAGTCGTCGGAAGTATCGGAATTGATACGATAGAAACGCCATTAGGAAAAGTAGAAAACGTCATTGGCGGTTCAGCTATTTATATTTCGCTTGCAGCAAGTTTTTTTACTTTGCCACAATTGGTTGGAGTGTGCGGTGATGATTTTCCAAGCGAGGAAATTGCACTTTTAAAACAACACAATGTTGATTTGGAAGGATTGGAAATTGTACAAGGAGGAAAAACATTTCGTTGGGGAGGAAAGTATCATCTCGATACAAATAATCGTGATACGTTGTTCACGCACTTAAATGTATTTCAAACTTTTAGTCCGAAAATTCCCGCATCGTACAGAAGCAGCAAGTACGTTTGCTTAGGAAATATTGACCCGATATTGCAGTCCCGCGTTCTCGAGCAAATGGAACAACCATCGCTCGTTGTTTGCGACACGATGAATTTCTGGATTGAAGGAAAACTTGCAGAGTTAAAAAAAACGTTGGAGCGTGTTGATGTTCTTCTTGCAAATGACAGCGAAGTAAAATTGCTGACGAACGAATCAAATCTTTTCCGCGCGGCAAAACATTTGTGGAAGATGGGACCAAAAATTTTAATCATCAAAAAAGGCGAACACGGCGCAATTCTTCTCACGGAAAAAACGACATTCATCACTCCTGCATTTCCGCTTGAAAGCGTTTTGGACCCAACGGGCGCAGGAGATTCGTTTGCCGGTGGATTTATCGGTTGGCTTGCAAAGACGAACGATATTTCCGATGAAAACTTAAAACGCGCCGTTGTTTATGGAAGCACGCTTGCGTCATTTTGTGTAGAAAAATTTTCTATAGCAAAAATTCAGGAACTTGTTGAGCGCGATATTCATTCGCGTTATCGTGCATTTCGCGCATTAACGCATTTTGAAGAATAATTCTCACCGTATATCTTCAAACATTCTGCGCCGATAAGTTTTACAAGCAACATCAACAGAAAATACTACGTTGTGAAACATTTTACGCTCGAACAAAAAGAACCGTTTCTTTTTCTACAACGATTATTTTTCGCTGCCATTGTCAACGTGAAAATTACCGGTGCCGCAAGCGCCGGAGATATTTCACTTCCAATTGTAATCGGATTAGGCGGCGCGCTTTTTCTTTCACCTCCGTTGCTTACGCTTGCATTTCTACTGTTCATTGAAGATTTGAAAACCTATACTATCGAAGGAGATGCTGTCAAATACGTTGATGATGTTGTTCCAATTTCGCAACTCCTCCGTTTCGACCCGAAGACCTGTTTACCTTTACAACGGAAAACCAAATAGCATCAGTATTGATGTTTATGCAGAAATATAATTTGAATTCATTTATTTTAAAATCAAAAAACTACACTTCATTATGGCTCTTGAACGTACACTCGCAATCTTAAAACCCGATTGCGTACGAAAACAACTTATCGGCGAAATACTTGCGCGCATTCAAAAAGCAGGATTCAAAATTCTCGGAATGAAAATGGCGCGGCTTACCAAAGATACCGCAGGCGGATTTTACGCTGTGCACAAAGGAAAACCTTTTTTTGAAGGACTTGTTGAATTTATGAGTTCCGGCGCTTGCGTTCCTATTGCATTGGAAAAAGAAAATGCAATCGCAGATTATCGAACACTCATTGGTGCAACAGACCCGAAAGAGGCGGCTGATGGAACTATTCGCAAACTTTTTGCGGATAATAAAGGTGAAAACATTGTTCACGGTTCCGATTCTGCAGAGAACGGAAACATCGAGATTGCGTATTTTTTTTCGGAAAGCGAATTGGTTGCAAATCAAGCGTAACGAATGATTGTTTGCATCATTTCTCTTGATGCGGATTTACGATTCGACGTTGTGTTTTTTTAATTCTTCGCGAATGATTTGAGTTGCTGCACTAATGGATATCTGCATTCGGGAACCGGAAATGCGCACTGCATTTTCAAGCGTTCCTTCTTTCACTTTCAACCAACGCCAAACGTAATAACCCAATCGAGTTTTATCGTTGGGTTCCTTTGTTGAAATTGTTTGCACGCTGTTGTATGCTATTTTTTCGAGCGTAGTATCCGCAAATATTTGAACTTGCGCGGGCGCTTGCGTAGACATTTTTTTCTCAATTATTTTGGACAAAGATAGAAAAACCATTTTCATTTTTCAATTTTTGCGGCGATGAAAATATATTTTTTCAGCAATGTTTGAACCGAGTATGAAGCATATTACAATCTATACCGATGGCGCGTGCTCCGGAAATCCTGGACCGGGCGGATGGGCGGCAATTCTTTTGTACGGAAATGCACAGAAAGAAATTTCCGGCGGCTACAAGAACACTACGAATAACAGAATGGAACTTCTTGCAGTCATCAATGCGCTTTCTGCATTAAACGAAATGTGCAAAGTAACGTTGATTTGCGATTCCAACTATGTTGTACAAGCAGTCAACAAAGGATGGTTAACGAAATGGAAAGAAAACAACTGGAAACGCAATAAGCGTGAGAAAACACTCAATGTTGATTTATGGTTACGGTTGCTTCCATTGCTTGAAAAACACGAAGTTACATTGTGCTGGACACAAGGTCATAACGATAATACATATAACGAGCGTTGTGATAAACTTGCGGTTGCGGCGTCGCGAAAAAAAAACTTATTGGAAGATCTCCGAGAACATACAGAAGAAGAGAATCTCGTATAAAATATTTTTGTGCAAATAACAGTGTGCGATGAGCAGCATAACGATACTTGATGTAACTCCTGACAACGTGCATTCCGTCGGAATATTTTGTATCAAAAACAATTCCGCACGAGGACAGCAAGCGAAAATTGAGTGGTTCAAAAAACAATACCGCGTAGGATTGAGAATGAACATTGCTCTTGATGCCCGAAAGAAACAAATCGGTTTTATAGAATATATTCCTTCGGAATTTGCTTGGCGTCCGATTGCAGCGAAAAATTATTTGTTCATTCATTGCATGGGAAAAAAATCAAAAAAAATTTTCGGGATGGAATTTGATATATGCCGACCAATGTCCTTGGAATGAAAAATCTGTAAATGATGTGAGAGAAGCCGCAGCCGCTTCCGAACATGGAATAGACTTGAACATCGTCAAACTCGTGCATTCAAAAGAAGCAAGAAATGCGCCTTCGGGATTTGGTGTGTTTAGTTTATTGCTCAACGGAAAAATACTAGAAGACAATTACATAAGCAAATGACGGTTTGAAAATATTTTAAAACAAGAATTGGCTCCAAAAAATTTACACGGAGATTTCGTTAATCGTTAACGCACTTTTCCCCGCGCAGAAGTATTACAAACGTTCTGCAATTTCCGGAAATTCTTTTCTTAAAATTCCCAAGAGAAATTGCTCGATGTCTCTCGTGGTTGTAAAATGCAACGCTGTTTGTGCAATGCTTCTTGCTTCTTTCAACGAAAGAGAACGAATAATTTTTTTGATTTCCGGAAGCACCGACGGTTCAACACTAATTGAATCGAATCCCAAGCCAAGAAGTATTGAAGTTGCCAACGGATTACTTCCCAACGCCCCGCACAACGAAACCCATTTCCCAACTTTATGCGCCGCGGTAACAATCTGATGTAACGAACGCAGCACCGCCGGATGAAGTTCGTTAAATAAATTGGAAACGTAC
Source organism: Ignavibacteria bacterium (assembly GCA_016873775.1). Lineage (NCBI taxonomy): Bacteria > Pseudomonadati > Ignavibacteriota > Ignavibacteria > Ignavibacteria bacterium. Next base: position 23,507 of record VGWC01000014.1, read on the forward strand.
GGATTGCCTCTGTCCACAGCAAGCATATACTGCGTTAAATCATTCGTTCCAACGCTGAAAAAATCCAGTTCCTTTGCAAGTTCTTCGATGAGCAACACGGCGGAAGGAACTTCAATCATCGCACCCAATTGAATGTGTTTGTCGAAACGAATTTTTTCTTGGTACAGTTCTTCTTTCGCTTTTTCCAGCCAAAGTTTCGAGGTGCGCACTTCTTCCAAACTTGCAATCATCGGAAGAAGGATATAAATATTTTTTCTTGAACTTGCGCGCAACATCGCTTTCAGTTGTGTAAGAAAGACATCAGTATCGTCTAAGGAAACGCGAATTCCGCGCCATCCAAGAAACGGATTTGCTTCTTCAATGGAGTTGGGGGCAATTTTATCTCCGCCAACATCGAACGTTCGAATCACTACTTTGTGCGGATACATTTTGTCGGAGATTTTTTTATAAATAGAATACTGTTCTTCTTCGCTTGGCAGCATCTCGCTTCCTACAATTAAATTTTCTGTTCGTAGCAAACCAACTCCATCCGCACCTTGCAAAAGGGAAAATTCAATTTCTTCTTCACCATCAATATTCGCTGCAAGTTCTATGCGTTTCCCATCGGAAGTTTCTGCTGGAAGTTCACGAAGTCCGGAAAGTTTGCGTTCGTGTTCCATATACGCTTTACGTTTGCTTTCATATTCGGAAATGCGTTGCGGAGATGGATTGATGATAACTGTACCGGAGTAACTATCAACAATCATTGGAACTTTATTCTGAACAAAACGCGTCGCGTCTTTCAAGCCAACAACGGCGGGAATATTCAGCGAGCGGGAAAACAATGCGGCGTGCGAAGTAATTCCTCCTAAATCCGTAACGTAAGCAAGCGTTTCGTTCCTACTAAGGATCACCGTATCTGCAGAAGTAAGATTGTGCGACACAATAATACAGCCGCGTTCAATTTTCGAAATAAGTTTTTGCGCTTGCAAACAACGAACGATGCGCAGTTTCAAATCATCCATATCATGCGCTCGCTCGTGCATATACTCGTCGTGTGCTGTAAGCATCAATTGTTGGTATTTTTCAATTTCTCCCGATACAATTATTTCGGCATTTTTCTTTTCGTTGCGGATGCGGTTGTATAACGTTTCCAGCAGAATGGGGTCTTCAAGCACCATCATTTGCGCTTCGAGAATTTTTGTTCGGTCGCCGAGTTTTTGTTCTGCAAACAATAAAATTTTTCGTAACTCTTTTTGTGATCGCTCTAATGCAGAACGTAATCGCTCGATTTCTGTGTCAATTTCTTCATCATGAAGCGTGCGTTCGATGATTTGGGGAACGTTTTTTGAAAATAAACACGCACAGCCAATTGCAATTCCGGGTGCGGCTCCAATTCCATGAAGCACAATTTCTGATGATGATTTATTATCTAGTTCCATTCAAGTCCATACGTTAAGGTTCATCAAATCCGCGTTCAAACAACGCAAGAATTTCTGTCGCGGCTGCAGATTCGTCTTCTCCGACAAACCGCAGAGAGAGTTTTGAGCCTTTCTCTGCCGCAAGAGTCATTACGCCAATGATGCTTTTTCCGTTAATTTCCATTCCGTCTTTATAAATAAAAAATTCTGTTTGGTATTTCGATGCGATTTTTACTAACGCCGCCGCAGGTCGCGTGTGCATCCCTGCGCGATTAACGATGGTTACTTCTTTTTCTATCATTCGGTTACGAGAAACATGCTTGGGAATGTTGGAATTCATTCTTTCGAAATAAAAATAGGAAGAAAAGCATTGGAGAAAAAAACGGCGATCGTTTTTTTTCAATCGCCGTTCGTAATTGATGCTGTATTATTATTTCAGCAAAAGCATTTTTCGAATGGACGACGTTGTTTGTTCTGTTTTGGGAACATACGTTGTTAAACGATAAAAATACACACCAGTTGCATATGGTGAACCGTCGAATGGAAATTCGTATGCGCCTTCTTCCAATACTTGTTTTCTGAGAATGGTTTTTACTTCTTGACCGAGAATGTTGAATACAGTAAGTTCAACAATAGATAATGACGAAATGGAAAACCGTATGGTCGTTGTCGGATTAAACGGATTTGGATAGTTTTGGTCGAGTTCATACGATTCAAGTGGACTAGAAATTACAGCATTCCTTACGTAACGATGTCTTGGTTTTAACGTATCTGGTTTGTACAGAAACGAAACGTCTTTCAATCTAACATTTCCGAAAACTTTTAATGGACATCGCGAAATGGTATCAACTGGACCTTTGAATGCCGTGTTTATTTTCCGAGCAAGTGTATCAAGAAGCGCGTAATCGAGACTTCCGCTACAATTGCTCATCGCTGTGTCAATTTTATCTGCAATTTCCCACACGGTAAAATTATTGAATGGATGACTAAGATTCGTGCTGTCCATAAACACTAAATCGGGAAATTCTTCGGGCGTTATACCGATGTCGCTTGCCATCATATTGATGCGAAGCGCCATTAACTCTCCCGCAAGATGATTGGGATGTTTTTTATACTGTGGACTTTTTTGGTAACCAAGATTTTTTTCATTGGCCCACGGTTTTTTATTGTAAATATTAAAACATCGAGCGTCTGCGGGCGGCTTTAGCCAATCTCCGTTTTCTATTTCTTTATTGGAAGGAAGAAATTTTGAAAGCGTTTTTGCACTTTTGTCCGTTGTGGTAATGCTTGCATTTTTGATTTTATATTTTTTGAGGAGAATGGTATATCCATTTGTTGTGCTTGGTTGTGCAACACCAAGAACTAACCCGGATAATTTCATATTCGTTGGATTATATAAATCTGTTCGTACCCATGCAGTATCCCGTACATTGAGCCACGTTGGTTTTGATTTGGGAGATTTTGTACATGAAATTCTAACTGCTTTATTCGTCGTAAATGCAATAAGACTTTCTTGCGGAGCGGTTGCGTAGCGCGGGTCGCGAAGATTGTAAAAATCATTATTAGAGGAAATTCCTTGTTGAGATGAAAAATTCACATTCACGCGGATTTTTCTCGAGCCGAGAACGATTTGTGAAACGCCGCCGGTTCCGTGGTTTGCGAAATAACTGAATGGGTACATCGAATCGCACAGAACATCATACGTAACAGAATTGTTTCCTAATTTGTAAAAACTATAATAACCTTTATTATCTGTTCGCGTCGAATCTACGAATACGTTCGTCGTTGTGTACATCTCAACTTTCCAATCCTTCAATCCCTTCTGGTCAAGTGTTGTAGATGTATCGCCGTCTAAATCGTCAATGACTTGACCGGCAATCACCCCCCCCCCGATGAAACATATTTTTGAACCATAACATCATACGTACCGTCGGTACCGATACTTCTTCCCGCAAGATATACTGAATTTGTATGGTCAATTGCCATACAAGTAGGAAAATCGTTGTTGTTTGTTTCTCCATTAGTCGTGTCGTACCATATTTTTTTCCCCGTTGCAGGATTCAATTTTGCAACAAAAAAGTTTCCGTATCCTCGCGCGCTATCCGCAGTAGTAAATCCTGAAACATAAACCGCGGAATCGCGACCGACGATAATAGATGTCGCACCATCTATGGAATTCACCAGAGGTCCATTCAATGCGCTTGTCCATATCGTATCTCCAGTAGTGCCGTTATATTTTATGGTAAAGATATCGTCTTTAGGTGTTCCCCGATATGCCGTTCCTGTAACATATACATTGTTTGATTTATCAACGGCAACGCCAACAGGAATTTCGTCCACGAAAAAGGTTGATAAGTTATACCGCTTTTTCCAAATTTCTGTTCCACCTGGAGAATATTTTATTGTTAAGATATCATTGCGCGTTGAAGATTTTGATAGTCCCGTAACAATAAGATTATCATTATTATCTGATACCACTGCTACCACACTATCAACCCCATCAATTGGACCATTCGCCCTGTATGACCATAGCGCAGTATCTCCGGAAGATGTGCTAATACTATTGTATGCCAATGAGATGAAATCGAAACTTGTATTTCCTCCAGAACTATATCCTCCAACATAAACAATTCCGCTGGGAGAAATAGCGATTGCTTTTCCAATATCATCACCATAACCACCATCATACATAGTAATCCACGATGCCGCATCATTTGCGTTCAAATCTACTCCGGATAAATTTTTGGGAAACTTAATTGTTACCAATTTATAAAATCCGTTTGTACCTTGTTCTGATGTTCCTGTAACATAAGCGTTTCCCTCTTCATCTATTGCTATTGCCCGCGCTTCGTCAAATCCGCTACTTTGGCGAAGACTATAATAACTACTCCAATGTATTGCTCCGGAATTTCCATCAATTTTTGCAGTAAAACTATTGGCTTGTCCTCCGCCAAGAGATGGATAATATCTTCTTCCGCATACATAGAGGTTTCCGCGAGAATCTATTTTCATCGCTGCGAGAGAATCACTTCCTAATTCATTGAGAAATTTTACAGGCCATCCACCACCTTCTATTAAAGTTCCCGTAGTGTTGAATTTTAAAATTACCCAATCCCTGTCGCCAGTTACTGTATTGGTAACAGCCGTTATTCCAACAAAAACATTTCCGGAGCCATCAACGCAAACAGAAGATGGAAACTCATTTGAATTAGGAAGACTATAACGTGGAGGAGGAAGCCACGCTTGATTGACCTGAGAATAGATAGGAGAAAGCGAAAGCACTCCTAACAGTATTAGAAGAACAGAATGCTGTTTCATACTGGTACCTAAAAAATATAATTGTTTATAAAAGAAATATCAAATGCCGATAGACGACAATTCCGCATGAATTAGATACATTTTTCTGGGTTAAATGTATTGAGAATCCGTAAAAAAATCAAGAAAGAAAATCAACACGTCGAAATTCTAACAAATTATTTTTCACACAAATTATTTCTATCTTTTTTTCAAAAAATTATTAACAATCAAAAAAGGAACTTATGTACCCCGAAACTCGTGTTCAACCAATGCGAAAAGAAGTTGCAGATTTAGGATTCGAAGAAATTAAAACTGCACAAGAAATTGATTCCCTCATTGCTAGTACCGACGGAACGTTATTTTTCTTCATCAATTCTGTATGCGGATGTTCAGCAGGGTCTGCTCGTCCAGCGTTACGAATTGCAATGAAAAACAACATATTGCCCGAAAAGAAAATTACCGTGTTTGCCGGCAATGATGTCGAAGCAACCGAACAAGTGCGAAAATACCTTGTAGGGTTTGCTCCCACATCTCCTTCGATGTGGCTTCTCCAAAATAGAAAAGTTGTCTATGCAATTGAACGGCATCATTTTCAAACTAATCCACCGGAAACAATTGCAGAACAATTAAAATCCGCTTTCGATAGATTCTGTAAAGTTATGGCATAAACCTGATTCAATGTCTGAACGCGATTTTGCTTTACTTACAATGCCGAGTTTTCGCTCGGCATTTTTTTTCTATCGTTAAACCTCTTTCGTTTTTATATCATCTAACCATCGTTCACAATCAAACGAATACGTGGAAACACACGAAACACGAGTAACGGCAAAACTTACAACAGATGAAGAACTCATCGCATTATTTCGAAGCGGTGATGTTGCAGGATTCAATGAACTTGTTCGGCGATATCAGGAACGTGTATATTGGATTGCCCGAAGAATTGTTCTTGACCACGACGACGCGGATGATGTTACGCAAGATGTTTTCGTCAAAGTGTACGGCGCATTAAAACATTTCAGAATGGAATCGGAATTTTTTACGTGGCTTTACCGAATCGCCGTCAACATTTCTCTCAATAAAATTCGTGCAAAAAAAGTGAAACAATTTTTCCGTATAAATGAAGACGATTCATTGCCGCTCGAAGTAATGGACGAATCAATACATCCCGACGTACTCTATCAAAAAAAAGAACTGCAACACGTAGTCGAGAAAGCGGTCGAAAAATTACCAAAACAACAACGCACGGTATTCGTTATGCGATTTTATGATGAACTTTCTTACGAAGAAATCGCGCATCTGCTGAAACGCTCGATTGGTGGATTAAAAGCAAATTACTTCCATGCATTTAAAAAAATTCAAAAGTATGTACAACACGCACTGCAATGAAATTCAATCCCTTCTCCCGGATTGGATAAAGAACAAAGAAAGCGACGAACATAATCAAGAAATTCTCCTGCATCTTTCACATTGCGATGGTTGCAAACAAGAAACAATGGAGTTGGAACAAACGTTAACGCAGATGAAACAACAATACACTTCTCCCCCGCAACAATATTTTATTACTCTTCTCCCGCGAGTACATCAACGCATCGAAAAGAAACGTAAGCAAAACGTTTATTGGCGCACGGCACAAGCGATAACATCTCTCGCCGCAATAGCGATAGTGTTTATTTTCGGTTCGCTCTTCAAGACTTCCGAAAAATCTTTTGATGAAAAATTACAATCCATTACTCGAGATATCAATGAAACCGATTTACAAGATTTTGCTTCCCTGGATTTGACAGAAGAATATCTTTCTCCTGCGCAACAGGAAGAAACAATATTCAGTGATGACGATATCGAAGTTTTGCAAACTCTTGTAGATGAACATCCGCCTTTACTTTTCACTGGTGCCTCCGCATTAGAAAACGACGAAAAAATTTTATTGGAAACGCTTTCCGATGAAGATGCGCAATTCCTTGTTTCAACATTAGAAAAAAAATTTCCCGACAACTATAACAGAAAGAAATAATTATGACACTCAACAATAAATATTCACTTCTTATTCTTTTGCTTTTCGGAACACTGTTTTCGTTTTCGCAATCGGATGAAATGCCAATGCGTCCCGGTGGAGAACGCATAAAACAATTTCGTAAACTAAAACTAATAGAAGTGTTGGACTTAAACGAAGAAAAATCCATTCGTTTTTTTGCAAAACTCAATGCACACGAAAACACTGTTCATGAATTACAAAAACACCGAAATGATTTGCTTGACACACTTGAAATCCTCATCAAAGCAAAAGCCACAGATAAATCATTTGAACGCGTTTTCAATATGCTCTTTGACATCGACCCCAAAATTACCAACGAACGAAACGCGTTTCATAACGAAGTAAAAGACCTGCTTTCACCGGAACAAATGGCAAAATGGCTTGTGTTCGAACGAAAATTTTGGAGCGAAGTGCGAGAGAGAATGCAAGAAAAAATGAAGGATAAAATGCCAGGAAAAGGAAAACGCTTCCGCGGAAAAATGGAAGAAGATTAAACCATAAATACAAAAGCCCTCAATGAGAATTCACTGAGGGCTTTCTTTTTTGCTTTCAATTACCAACTTACAACATAGAAAGTTGAAATCTGGCGATTTCAATATCGTACGGTATACTTCACCCCATGATTTCAATTCAAAAACCTTACAAAGAAATTTCCAACAGTAACCGCGCTTGACAACGGTAATTACATTCGTAGTGTGTGGAAATTCAAAAAAGGACACGTGTTTTAGAAAAGTAGAATTCAAAAGAAAACATTTACAAATTACACGCTGTCGTAAAACGGAATTTTGCCCGCGTTCCTTTTTTCCCTATCTTTTTCCCATTTTAAAAATGAATCCCGTTCCCAAAAATCCGGAACGGTTTTTTTATCAATGCGGAATGAACATTCCGTTCATTCATTTATTCTTTGCACTTCATAGTTATGAAACGAACCTTTCAGCCAAGCAACCGCCATCGAAAAAATGTTCACGGTTTTCGTCAGCGAATGAAAACGAAAAATGGACGAGCCGTCCTTGCTCGCCGCCGCGCCAAGGGACGCTGGAAACTTACTGTAAGCGACGAAAAATAATACGATACGTTTATTGCTTCGCAACTCGCTTCCGCGAAAAGAAATTCTCCGCGGATACGGCGCATTTACAGAAGTTTATCGCAACGGACAACGATTTTCCCAGGAACACATTCTGTGTTTTGCGCTTGAACGAACTCGTCTCTCTTTGAAACATTTGCCAACAGACGTTCCTGTTCTTGTTGGCTTTTCTGTTTCTCGTAAAGTGCAAACCGCAGTAGAGCGAAATCGTTTGAAACGGTTGTTGCGAGAGGCATATCGTATTCAGAAACATAAACTTTTTGAATTTTGTCAATTGCATCAACAACCAATAGTGCTGTTGTTTTCTTTTTTTAACGTAAAAGCATCGGTTCCGAAACATCTTTCGTTTCAACGAATTGAAAAAGAAATGGGTGTTTTGTTGGATTCACTTCTTCGGTGGAAAAATTATCAAACACAACAAGCAAAGAGCATCGAAAATAAATCATAGAACGTTTTTCATCAACTTCATTTATTATTTACGTACGTGCGTACCCTCATCCGTTTTTACCAAATTGTTATCTCCCCGATACTTCCGCAGAACCAATGCAGATTTCAGCCATCGTGTTCAAACTATGCGCTTGATGCATTTAAGAAACATTCATTCCTTTCCGCTTTGTGGCTGTCGGCGAAACGAATTGCAAAATGTCATCCGTTTCACCAGGGAGGATTTGATTCCGTTCCCGAAAGAAAGTAATGTTTCCCCGACGAATTTGCACGCACACATGTAACAACTCTATATTTCTTCTATTCAACATTTTTTAAATACAACCGTGGAAAAACGAGAAACATTTGGTTTCATCCTCATCGGACTAATTTTGATGGTGTGGATGATGTATATTGCGCCAACGCCACAGCAGCCACCACAACGAACTATTGCAGATTCGCAATCTGCGCCATATAAAAAACCGTTGGATTCTGTTACGCAAAAAATTTTTCCACAAGACATATCAATCGCGGATTCAAGCGATGACCGGTTTGTAAAAGTTTTTGGAAATTTTTTTGCGCCGTTTGCTCAGGGAACCGAAAAAATTATTCACATCGAAAACGAATTGTTCTCTGCAGAGTTTACATCGAAAGGTGGAATGTTGAAAAAATGGACGTTAAAGAAATTTTCTTCGTGGAGTAAAAAACGGCTGGTGCAATTGGTAGAAAACACGAACTTGGGAGATTTAAGTTTGTTATTTTCTTCTACCGAAGGAAAAATCATCAACACGAACGCGTTGTATTTTCAAACTTCGCACCCTGCATCGCATATCGATATTTCAAGTTCCGATGCCGATGAATACACACTTGAATTTGTTCTCCCGGTTTCTGAAACAAGCACACTGATTCGAAAGTATATTTTTAAGCGCGGTGAATATGGTTTTCGTACCGAACAGCATTTTATCGGAATGCAAAATATCATTGCGGGAGATGAATATCAACTCGTGTGGGAACGCGGGATTCGTTTTACAGAATATAACAGCGTTGACGAAGCAGAGTTTGCGCAAGCAATTGCATACAGCGGCGGCGAACTGAAAACTATTGACGCCGCTTCTTCTGACGAATTTCCGAAATCAAATTTTTCGGGAACAACCGAATGGGTGGGAACGCATAACAAATATTTCGGATTTGCTATTCTTTCGAACGAACAAAAAAGCGTTGGCGGGTATCTGGAAGGAAAGCATATCACTGTTGGCGGTACTGGAATGAAAGAAGAATACAAAGTCGCGATGAAACTTCCATTCAAAGGAAACCAAGAAGAACGTTGCGCCGAAACAATTTTCCTTGGACCGCTTGACAGAGATATATTACTTTCGTACGACGCAGGACTTGACCAAATGTTGAGCCTCGGTTGGGCGTGGATTGTTCGTCCGATTTCTGAATATGTGTTGCTTCCTATTTTTTACGGTTTGCATTATGTGATTCCAAATTACGGAATTGTCTTAATTGTATTTTCCATTATCATCAAAATTCTCCTCCATCCGCTGACGAAAAAAAGTATGGATTCGATGAGGAAGATGCAAAAACTTCAGCCGATGATGGCTGAGTTAAAAGAAAAACACAAAGAAGACCCGACAAAAATGAATCAAGCGGTGATGAGATTGTACACCGATTATGGAGTAAATCCCGCCGGAGGTTGTTTGCCAATTATTTTACAGATGCCGATTCTTTTTGCTTTGTTTTCTGTGTTTCGTTCGACCATTGATTTACGGCAGGCGCATTTTGTCGGATGGATTCACGACCTCTCTATGCCCGATGTGTTATTCACTCTTCCATTTTCCGTTCCTATTTTTAATTCGCAGGAAATTAGCGGATTAGCATTGATGCTGGGAATAACACAATTTTGGCAATCCAAACAAACAACGACGGACCCTCGTCAAAAAATGATGGTGTGGATGATGCCGGTGATGATGTTCTTTCTGTTCAATAGTTTTCCCTCGGGATTGAATTTATATTATACGCTTTTCAATCTTCTCTCGATTGCTCAACAGTGGTTGGTCAACAAATCACACAACGATGAACCGTTGAAAAAAATTGAACCGAAAAACCGGAAACTTTCCTGGTTCGAACGATTAGCAAAACAAGCACAAGAAACAAGAAGAGGGAAAAAATAACTATTGCGTATCGGCGCAAAACTTTCAAGGTTTGCATTGATGAACCATTGGGATGCTAAAAATTTTATCATCGCACCTTCAAAGAGAAACCTTGAAGATTTTCAGAAGTTCACTTACGTTTGAGGAATACCTAAATCTTTTATTCTTCTGTATAACGTAGGCAAACTTATTTTCAGTTGCCCCGCTGTTTTTTCCTTATCGAATTCAAACCGTTCCAGCGTAGTGTAAATAAATTGTTTTTCTACTTCATCCAATGCTTCTCGTAAGGACATATCGTTGCGAGCAATCGCTTTTTCCGTACTTACTTGAAAAAATTCCGGAAGACTTTTCATCGAAACAAATTCATCGGTAGAAAAAATGACCGCGCGCTCGATGATATTTTCCAGTTCGCGGATTTCTCCTTTCCATTCGTGCGCCAGCAAATGTTTCATCACGTCGTTATCCACACCCTTGATGTTCTTATTCATTTCTCTTCTGAATTTCTGAACAAAATGTTCGATGAGCAACGGGATATCTTCTTTTCGCTCAGCGAGCGAAGGAAGATGGATTTCTACAACATTTAAACGATAATATAAATCCTCCCGAAATCTTCCCGCTTCCACTTCTTTCAGCAAATCACGATTCGTTGCCGCAACGATGCGAACATCAATAGAAATCGGCGTTGATGAACCAACGGGAATGATTTCTTCTTGCTCCAGTGCGCGAAGTAATTTCACTTGTAATTGAAACGGCATTTCACTTATTTCGTCCAGGAACAAAGTGCCGTTATCCGCAGTTTTAAAAAATCCTGCTTTGTCCGAAGCCGCTCCGGTAAACGCTCCTTTTTTATGACCGAATAACTCGCTTTCAATCAATGTTTCCGGAATTGCTCCACAGTTCACAACAACAAACAGTTTTGTTTTTCGTTTACTGTTGTAATGAATAGCGCGCGCGACCAATTCTTTCCCTGTTCCGCTTTTTCCCGTAATAAGAACTGTGCTACTTGTTCCGGAAACCGTTTGAATCATATCGAACACTTTTTTCATTGCGGTACTTTTCCCGATTAATTTGGAAAAATCATACTTATCGAGAAGTTCCTTGCGTAATAATTTATTCTCGATAGAAATGCGGCGATGCTCGAGCAGCCGCTGAATTTTTACAACGAGTTCGTCAAATTCGACGGGCTTTAAAATATAATCGCTTGCGCCGTTTCGTAACGCTTGGATCGCCGTTTCGATTGAACCGTGCGCCGTTATGATAAACACCAGCGTTTGCGGACTTGCTGTGGTGATGTGTTCTAACAAATCAATGCCTTTCATTTCGGGCATTTCGATATCGGTGATAACCAAATCGTATGCACTCTCAAGCACTTTTTCGTACGCTTCTTTTCCGTTAGATGCTTCGCTCACTTCGTATCCTTCATTTTTAAGGATGAAGGAAAGAGATTCGCGGATGATTTGTTCGTCGTCAACGACTAAAATTTTTTCCATATAAAATCAGATTTCTAAATTGATGGGGAGAATAACGGTAAAGGTCGTTCCTTTGCCTTCTTCACTGTGAACTTGAATATCACCTTGAAAACTTTTGATGATGCCATAACTTACCCATAGTCCAAGCCCTGTACCTTCGCCAATTTTCTTTGTCGTAAAAAACGGTTCGAAGATTTTTTCCAAATGCTCTTGAGAAATTCCCGTCCCATTGTCGCAGATAGAAATGGATACGTATTTTCCGTGCGCCTGGGTTGTTGCGGAAATTTCCGCTTTCATTGATTCGACGGAACAATGCTGCTGTTCTGCTTTGGTAATCAACGCGTCCGCAGCGTTAATAAGAATATTGATAAAGACCTGAAGAATTTGGTCGGGAACAATACGGAGCAATGGAACCGTATCATCGAGTGAGGAGTTGAAAGAAATTCCTTTTGCTTTTTTTCCGACGCGAACAATTTCTACTGATTCGCGGATGCATTTATTGATGTCCGTCAGTTGCAGTTCGTACGTCGAGCGGCGCGAAAAATCTACAAGGTCGCGAAGAATGCGGGAGATGCGGTTGATTTGACTTTTAACAAGTTCTAATTTTTCTTTCGTGAAACCTTCTTTGGTTGTGCGTTGAATAATTTGCACGATAGAAGAAATTGAGGTAAGCGGATTTCCTACTTCGTGCGCTACGCCTGCGGAAAGTGTTCCGATGCTCTCCATTTTTTGCACGTGGATAAGATGTTGTTCAAGATATTTTTGCTCGGTGATATCGCGATGCACTCCTAAAAATCCGACGAGTGTTTTGCTTTCATCAATAATTGGAGAAATAAGAACGTGAGCAAAAAACGGTTCACCGTTTTTTCGCGTGTTTTCAATTTCGCCCACCCAAACTTTTCCCGAATTGATGGTGTTCCAAACATTTTTCCAAAATCCGTTGGAGTGTTTTCCGCTTTTAAAAATACTCGGGTTTTTTCCCAGCAATTCTTCTTTCGAATATCCGCTCGCTTTTTCAAACGAAGGATTGACATAAATCATATTACCTTTGACGTCGGTAATTTGAATCGGGTTCACTGTTTGTTCCACAACATTGAAGAAGCGGAGAAAATCCAATTCGTGCTTCTTTTGTTCCGTAACATCGCGCGCATTGACGACACACAAGCGATACTCTCTCTTATGAGGGAGCAAAACTGGCGAAAAAAACATTTGAACGTTTACCGATGTTCTGTCGGAAGAATGAAATTGCGAAGTGCATTGCTGATTACTACCCGTAAGAAAACATTTGTTGAGCGTTTCTTCAACAAACAAGCGTTCACTCGATATTATATGCGACGCAAGCAACGAACCGAGAAGTTGTTCTTTCGGTCGTTTAAGCGTTGCACATACAACGTTGTTCGCTTCAAGAATTACTCCATCGTTGGAAACAAGAAAGCAAAGATCGGGAAGCGAATCTAACAACATCAAAGCAGGAAAAAATTCTTTGTTCAAAGAAATTTCTTCTTCAGAAGTCGTGGAAGGCATTCGTGCGAAAGCGTTCATACGTGTGGAGACGAAACTTGTTGATTGCGTTGTTGTGAAAAAAAATTATGGCAAAATATATGATTTCATTCTGCGAAAATTCAATTCATTGGAAAAACCATTTGCTTGCAGTGTAAAATTTTTTGTTTTTCAAATTCGCTTTTTCTAACTTTGCAACGCAATTTTTTAAAACATAAAACTGTACCATCGTGAATAACATTTTCCAACAGCTTAGCACATTGCACACCGAGAAACGAAATTTCCGCTCGATGAAAATTGACAGCGCATCGGTTGCTGAAATACTTCACATCATCAACGAAGAAGATAAACTCGTTCCGTTCGCAGTCGAAAAAGATTTTTCGAGCATTGCGAAAGCGGTGAATATCATTGTTCACGCATTGAAAACCAACGGGCGATTATTGTATGTTGGCGCAGGGACAAGCGGAAGATTAGGAATATTAGACGCAACGGAATGTCCGCCAACATTCGGAACAAAAAAAGAAATGGTGCAAGGAATAATTGCCGGCGGGAAAAAAGCAATGGTGCAATCTATCGAAGGCGCAGAAGATATTGAAGAACAGGCGGGAAAAGATCTGCGCGCAAAAAACGTTTCTGCTCGCGACGTTGTCTGCGGCATTGCGGCAAGCATTCGCACTCCGTATGTTGTTTCAGCGATGCAATACGCAACTTCAGTTGGAGCAAAAACTATTTTTCTCACGACCAATCCCCGAAGCGTCTATTCTCAACGACAATTTTCCGCGCTTCACCGTTGTGTTGATATTGCGATTTGTATAGACGTCGGCGCCGAAATTATTACCGGCTCGACACGGATGAAAAGCGGAACGGCACAAAAAATGGTTCTGAATATGCTGACTACTGCATCGTTTATTCGTTTGGGAAAAGTGTACGAAAATATGATGATTGACTTGCAACTGAAAAGTAATAAACTCAGCGAACGAGCAAAAAATATTCTAATGACTATCTTAAACATTACATACGGCGAAGCGGAAAAAATTCTTGGGGAAACAAACGGAAACGTCAAAGTTGCAATCGTTATGCACAAAAAAAGTGTTTCACGAAAAAAAGCAATAGAGTTGCTAAAAAATTCCGACGGTTTTGTGCGAAAAGCCATCGGATAATTTTCCAAAGAAGATTTTCAATCTCACATCTCAAATTTATCCTTTGCCTGCTGATATTCAGCATCAAATTCCTGCAAGCGTATCAAAGACGATGCAATCGCTCTGTTCACTTTTGTTTTAGGAACTCGTCGTGTTGCCGCATCAATCATTTCTCTCGAAAGTATAATACAGGGAAAATTTATCATCGTGCTTTTTGGAAAATGACAATGCGATTCGTGTTTGTTCCTTTGCTGTTGTTCGCAATGCCCCAAATGTTTGCAGTTTTGGTAAACTGCTGCGTATTCAGCATAATTCCCTCACACAAAAATCCTGTCTCGATTCCGATGGCTGCAATATTTTCTTCCAAACGAATTTTCCCTTTACGCACTTCGCCAACTTCAAACGCAACATAACCATGTTGTTGCGTAATGCGAAACAATTCTTTGAACACAGATTTCATTACGCCGCACCACTCGTCAAGCGATTTACACACCGTAATCTTCTTTCCAATGTTATCCACATCAAAACCATTGAACCAGCACCGAAGCCAGTTGTCATTTGCATACTGAACAACATCGAGAAACGGCGGCGACGTAACGGTGAGTTGAACGGAATTATTTTTTATTTCCTTCGCGCATCGTGCATCGTTGGAATAAAATTTTGCTTTTCGCGCAATCCTCCGAAGGATATTTTTTTCTTCCGAAGAAATATTCCGAAGCAAGTCGTTCGATTTTTTTACAATGATGTTTTTCACGTTGCGATATTCGGGAATTTGATTTCGCTGTATGTTTATTTTCGTTTGACGCTCAGCAGAAATTGCCTGATTCGGCGGCAAGGTATACACGGAAAAAAATCCTTTCGAATGTCCCGTAAGACGACTGGTTGCAACCATCTGGATCCATTCATCGAGAAAATCTTCGTCAGAAAATTTATTTTTCAGAAAAAGATATTTTCGCAACGAAAGAATTTCCTGCAATGTTTTCGAATGAAAAAACATCGAAAGGTCAATATCGGAAACTTCATGTTCCTCAAAAGAAATTTCATTCAAACGTTGTTCAACATCAGAAATTTCGGGAAGAAAAAATCTCGGCTTGTATAAAATTTTACTCAGCGGATTGATGTCGTTGGCAATGACATTCCTCTTCATCAATGCGGCTTCGATGACCGTTGTTCCTCTTCCTGCAAACGGGTCATAAACAATATCGCCCGGCTTCGTGAAACGCTGAATAAAGAAACGCGGGAGTTGCGGTTTGAAACATGCGCGATACGAAATTTCGTGCAATGAATGCGCTTGCCGTTGTTTCGAAGTCCAGAACTCATTGATAAAAACGGGAATCGTTAACTTGCCAAGGGATAATTGTTCTTCACGCATTTTTTTATTTTCCGAAAACAAACTTTCGCCGGTATAACAAGAAAATTCTTTCAGATGTGTTTTAAAATCATTGTTTGGGAACATCAACGTATATTGTAATAATCACTGATTCAATAATTCTTCCACATATCTCGCAATTGCGGGCGATGCAGTGAGTCCTGGCGATTCAATGCCTATAAGATTAATAAAACCATTGAATCCTTTTTCTTTTTCGTTCACGATAATAAAATCTTTCATCGCATCTCCTTTCTTTTGCAACTTCGGACGAATGCCGCTCATATCGGGAGATAAATCTTCTACAGTAATCGAAGGAAACATTCGTTGAATTGCGGATGCAAATGCATAACGTTTATTTTCATCAACGGAATAATTTATTTTTTTTTCTTCAAGAAATTCAACATCGGGACCGAATTTTAGATTTCCTCCCAAATCAAGAACTGCGTGAACCCCAAGACTTTCATTGTTGGGAATAGGATATACTAAACGCGAAAGGATTTTCGCTTTATGCGGAACAACGGAAAAATATGAACCTTTACAAAACGCCTGTCGGTATTGTTCCTTATCAATATCCATTCCCGCAAGCGATGCGATGTCATCAGAAAATAATCCGGCTGCATTGATAATTTTTTCTGAAGTAACCTCTGAGTGCAAATTTTTTTCACGAAGAATAATTGAATAACCGTTCGACTTAGGTGAAATTTCAGTAACGCAACAATTATGTTTAACTATTGTGCCGTTATTTTTTGCCGTGTGAAAAAAATAATCCATCAAGCCGTGCGCACTGATAATTCCCGTTGTCGGCGAAAAGATGGAAGCAACAGCGTTGACATTTGGTTCAAGTTTTTTGGTTGATTCTTTATCGAGCAGACGTAATTCAATACCGTTTGCAATACCGTTTTGAAAAATATTTTCCAGCGAGGGAATTTCGTTTTCTGAATTGGCGACAATTATTTTTGAAATTTTCCGAAATGGAATGTTGTGCGCATAGCCCAGCGAATACAATTCGTTATTTCCTTCGACACAGAAACGCGCTTTGAGTGAATTGTGCGGATAATATATTCCCGCGTGAATAACTTCGCTGTTACGGCTCGAGGTTTCCATTCCATATTTTTCGTTTTTTTCCACTACAAGTATGCGCGAACAATTTCGAGAAACTCGCGCTGCAATTGCAAGTCCAATAACACCTGCGCCGATAATCGTAATTTCAAAATCGTGCATTATTTTATGGAAGAATTTTTCTTAAAAAAGTTATTGAAAATTTATGAACGGTTTTATATTCTACAGAAAATTTTAATAGAAAACTACTATGCTCATCGTAACAACAAATACTATTGAAGTGAAAAAAATATTACGCTACTTCGGAATCGTCAGCGGAGAAACAATGTTGCTTGCGGGAATTTACAACGCTCGTCACCCGGCGGCGTTTGAAAACAAATTGCGCGAAGCAAAAGAGATATTGCACTGGAAAAAATGACGTATCAGGCAAAATCCTTGGGAGCAAACGTAATTATCGGCGTTGATTTAGATTACGAAACCGTTGGAGAAGGTTCGATGCTGATGGTAAGCGCGAGCGAAACAGCAGTTGTGGTTGAGGAATAATGAGACGATTTTATTTTTAACAATATCATCTCTTCGTTTTGGTGTAACTTATGTTGAAGTTTTTACAAAAGAAAAATATCTGATTACAATAAATTTCTTTCACTCCTTCATCCCTCTCCACAACACGCCGCCACACACAACCGCAATAACGAGCAATGCAACGCCAAAACTAATTTCACCAAATAAAATTTTTCCAACGCCGAAAAGAGAAGAATACACTAACACAACTCCCGCGCACCATTGCAGCAATTGCTTTCCAAAATGAAAATCCGTTTGAATATTCGGAAGAAGTTGTGCAATTGGTTTCCACATTCCGCCGGGACGAATGCGTGTGTAAAATTCTTTGAGAACATTTTCTTCCGTTGGTTTTGTAAGAAACGTAACAACGAGCCATACAATAGTTGTAACGCCGACAATAAAGAACAGCGAGTTGGGAAACGTTATATCGGTGAAAAATTTTATATACGCATACATAAAAAACGGCGTAAGCATTGCGGCGATTTCACTCCACGCATTTACGCGCCACCAATACCAACGCAGAATCAACACAAGTCCAAGTCCCGCGCCTGCTTCGATAATAAATGACCACGCGCCGGAAATCGTTTGAATAAACATTGTAACGACAACGGAAACGAGCATTAATAGTATCGTCGTAATTCTTGAAATGCGAACATATTCTTTTTCCTCTGCTTCTTTTTTTACAAAGCGGCGATAAAAATCATTCACGACGTATGATGTTCCCCAATTTAAATGCGTTGCAATCGTGGACATATACGCCGCGAAAAACGCAGCGACTAACAATCCAAGCAATCCCGTTGGAAGAAAATCGCGCATCGCAAAAACGTAACCAAGTTTTTTATCGGCGAGCGAAAGTTGCGGATACAAGACAAGCGTTGCAAGTCCCGTAAGAATCCAGGGCCACGGACGCAAACAATAATGCGCAACGGTGAACCACAATGTTGCAAGCACGCTGTGTCGCTCATCTTTTGCCGCCATCATTCGCTGCGCAACATAACCGCCGCCGCCCGGTTCTGCTCCCGGATACCACGATGCCCACCATTGAATTCCGATGTACGCAAGAAATCCCATAACGGAAATTGCGAGCGTTGTTCCCATTTCCGAAGTTGCATTTCCAACATTAGGAAAAAAATCAAAATAATATTTTGGAAGTTTTTCTTGCAATCCAGTTATTCCACCGACTTGTGGAAGTTGTAGTAAAAGAATCGCAAGCACAAGCGTTCCGACCATTGCAAACACGAATTGAAACACATCTGTCGCCGCAACGCCCCACAATCCCGACATTGCCGAATATGCTGCAACAAGCACCATACACGCGGCGATGTAAAAAATACTTTGCGAATGTGCGATGCCAAAAATGCCTTCGAGAATGGACATCATCGCGACGTTCACCCAACCCATAATGATGCAGTTGAGAAACAATCCGAGATAGAGCGCGCGAAATCCACGAAGAAATGCGGCTGGTTTTCCCGAGTAGCGCAGTTCGATAAATTCCACGTCCGTCATTACACCCGCGCGTCGCCAAAGTTTTGCAAAAAAGAAAATTGTGAGCACACCGCCGAAAACAAAATTCCACCAAAGCCAATTGCCTGCGATGCCA
>VGWC01000015.1 GCA_016873775.1 Ignavibacteria bacterium
TAGGGGCAATTCATGAATTGCCCCTACAATCGCACTAAATTGACGAGCATTGAAACGGGAATTCTCATTCTGCGAATACAGGCTTGTCCCGCCATTATATTTTGTTGAAATGTAATTCTATCAAATCCTAACATATTTTTCTGCCTCAATTATTTTCCGGCACAAACTTTTCTACTTCTTCCAAAATCGTTGAAACGATTTCTTCTTCTTTTACTTTCTTTATTACTTCTCCTTTGCGATAGAGAATGGCAACACCTTTTCCCGCCGCGATTCCGATATCTGCTTCGCTTGCTTCGCCGGGACCATTGACAACACAGCCAAGAACTGCAATCTTAATCGGCTTTTTTATTCCCGCAAGTTTTTCTTCGAGTTGCGCCATTATTCCGAACAAATCTACTTCCAATCGCCCGCACGTGGGACAAGCAATGAGTTCAATATTCCGCGATGCAAGTCCGAGCGAGCGTAAAATTTCTTTTCCCACTTCAATTTCTTTTACCGGTTCATCCGTCAGCGAAACACGAATCGTATCGCCAATTCCTTCTGCAAGCAACGTTCCGATTCCGACAGCGGATTTTATCGTTCCGATTTTTGTTGTTCCCGCTTCCGTTACGCCGAGATGAAGCGGAATATCAGTTCGCTGCGCTACAAGGCGATACGCTTCAATCATCAATCGCACGTCTGTGGATTTTACGGAAATGATGATATCGTGAAAATTATTTTCTTCGCAAATTTCCACATGCCGCATTGCGCTTTCGAACAACGCTTCTGCTGTGGGATAACCGTGCTTTTCCAAAATATCTTCTTCAAGCGAACCGGAATTTACACCAATGCGAATCGGAATATGTTTTGCTTTCGCCGCATCGAGCACTTGTTTGATGCGCTCTTTGCTTCCGATGTTTCCGGGATTGAGCCGCACTTTTGCAACATTTGCTTCGATAGATTTCAACGCAAAAATATGATTGAAATGAATATCCGCAACAATCGGAATGGGCGAGCGTTTTACAATTTCCGACATTGCATCTGCGGCTTCTTTATCGTTCACTGTTACGCGGATAATATCGCAACCGGCATCCGCAGCATCGCAAATTTGTTTTACGGTCGCATCAACATCGCTCGTTTTTGTTTTCGTCATTGTCTGCACGGAAATCGGATAATTGCCGCCGACTAAAATTCCGCCGACATTTACAACGCGCGTTTTTCTGCGAATACCAACTTTGTAATTTTGATGTTGTTCGTTGCCGTTTGATGGTTTTGTTTCTGTTTGAAAATTATTGAGAACAGGAAGTTCGAGCATTGTTGATTTTATATTTTACATTTTACATTGAACATTGCCGCTACGAATGACAAATTACCAATGACTGTTATTTGTCATTCGTAATTAGTCATTAGTTAAAAAAGTTATTGTGCTATAATATGTTTTCAATTCAGTTTCTTACTCGCATCAAAAAGAATTTTCTTTTCTTCATCCGACAGTTGCGCATAACCGTGCTTTGCGATTTTATCAAGAATTGTATCAATTTCTTCTTGATTCACATTCTCTGTTTTGTCCGAAGAATATTCTTCTTTTTCAATATGATACGAAGCGCGGTTATTCTTATACCAATCATCTCCATTTCCTCGATGCGAAAATTTATCGGCAATGCGATTAAAGATATTTTCTCCGGGAAACCCGTTGGAATCAAATAGTAAAAAAAGAAATCCCACGGCCGCGCCGCCAAGATGGGCAAAATGTGCAACACCGTCGCGTGTTCCTGTTACTCCAGCATACAGTTCCAACGCCATATACAATCCGACAAGAAACTTTGCGGGCATCGGAAGAAAATACATAAACACGATTCTATCAGGAAACATCATTCCGAACGCAAGTAACACTCCATAGACTGCGCCGCTTGCTCCAACCGTTGGTCCTACTTCTGTAAATAACGGAGCGACAAAAAGATTACACAATCCTGCTCCAATTCCACACACGAAATAATAATACAGAAATTTCCTTGAACCCATTTCGTTTTCCAATTCCATTCCGAACATCCACAGCGCAAACATATTGAAAAATATATGACTGAATCCCGCGTGCATAAACATATACGTGAACAATTGCCATATTTGAAATCCGGCTCCCAACGGAAACAAATAAAATATTTCGGCGAGAATATAACGTAACGGAATTTCACCAATAAGAAAATTATCGAGAAATCCCGAAACGAAAAATATTGCAACATTTGCAAGGAGCAACATTTTTATGACAGGAGGAAAAAATTGAAATCCGCCGAAGAAACTCGGACGGTAGTAATTATTGCTTCTTGTTGTGCGATACCACGACATCTATTATTTTCGGTTTTCGGGTTTAGAAATTATACGTATGAATTCGGTGAACAAAATACTGAAATGTTTTTCAATTTTTTATTTCGCATCCAAAACTCCCCGCACTTGTTTCAACAATTGATGCACTTCGTACGGTTTTTGAATAAACGCTTTCGCTCCTCGTTTCAATAGTTCGCTCTTTACGGACGGCTCTACTAATCCGCTTGCAAGCATAACTTTTACATTTGCATTGATTTCTTTCAACTTGTAAAATTCTTCTCCGCCACTGAGTCGCGGTAATCCCATATATTTTATCACAAGTTGAATTTCATTATTCTTTTGCCCGTACACTTCAACGGCTTCTTCTCCGTTTCGCGCTTCATACACCGTATATCCAACACTTTCCAACATTGTTTTCACAAAATCACGCAGCAATTCTTCATCTTCGACATCCAAAAGCGTTTCCGTTCCTTTTCCTACTTCACTTTCCACGTCAAAAAAACCATTGTTATTATGCACCATTTTCTCTATTACGCATAAAAATAAAAAGAGAGAGAGGATACTCATAAAAATATCTTCAAAACTTAAAAACAGTTAAAATATAGGTAAAATAGTCAAACGTGCGACTTCACAGTTTAAAAAGAACGGAAGATTTTTCATTGGCAAAAATTTTTGGGAGAGGAAAAATTTTCTTCATACATTTTGCCAGCGATTATTGTTCAGCTTTTCATACAGGCGAAGGAACGTACCTGAGGGTAATGTGGAACAACGTAAAGAGGATATCGCATTACTCTGCCGCAGTGAAAATTTCACTGCCGCTTTTAACTCTTAGAACCGGGCGAGAGTGTAACGTTCTACCCGGGGAAATTGGATGTGATTTCACATTACTAATTTTCTTGCTATAAACAATGGCTGTCGTTTAATAAGTTTACGACAGCCATTGTGTTATACAAACCTTGAAGGTTTATTTTTTTTACTTCTCTGTTAACGCCGCAATTCCCGGAAGAATTTTTCCTTCGAGAAATTCTAACGAAGCGCCACCACCGGTAGAAACGTGCGTAACTTCTTTTTCCAATCCTGCTTTTGCAATTGCCGAAGCAGAATCGCCGCCGCCGATTATTGTTACCGCGCCGTTCTTTGTTGCTGATGCCAATGCTTTCGCTATTTCCATTGTTCCTTTTGCGAAACGCTCCATTTCAAAAACTCCCATCGGTCCGTTCCACACAATAGTTTTTGCAGAAAGAACTTCTTTCGAAAATGTTTTTATTGTTTCATCGCCAATATCGAGACCGAGCCAATCGTTTTCTATTTGGGAAATGGAAACTGTTTTTGCAGTTGCATTCGCATCCATTTTATCGGCAATAACAACATCCGTCGGCAAAAGGAGTTTTACGTTTTTCTCTTTTGCTTTTGCAAGAATTGATTTCGCGAGTTCGAGTTTATCATCTTCGACAAGCGATTTGCCAATATTGAATCCTTGCGCTTTGTAAAATGTAAAAATCATTGCGCCGCCAACGAGAATACAATCAACTTTGCTCATCAAATTTTCCAGAACATCAATCTTCCCGGAAATTTTTGCTCCGCCAAGAATTGCAACGAACGGACGCTTTGGATTTGCCGTTGCTTCTCCGAGATAGTTGAGTTCTTTCTCGATAAGAAATCCTGCGACGCACGGCGAAAGAAAATGCGTAACTCCTTCCGTTGATGCGTGCGCGCGATGTGCTGTTCCGAATGCATCATTCACAAATACTTCACCAAGTGATGCAAGTTTTTTTGCAAACTCTGGGTCATTTTTTTCTTCCTCTTTGTGAAAGCGAAGATTTTCTAACAGTAAACATTCGCCGTTTTTCAAATTCATTGCGGCGTTCGTAACTTCATCACCAATGCAATCGGAAACAAACTTCACTTCCATTCCCAAAAGAGAAGAAAGTTTTGCAACAACCGGTTTGAGAGAAAATTCCGGCGTTACGCCTTTCGGTCTTCCGAGATGCGAACACAAAATAAGTTTTCCGCCATCATTGAGAATTTTTGTAATGGAAGGAAGCGATTCACGAATGCGAGTTTCGTCTTCGACGTTTTGCGATTTATCGAGCGGAACGTTAAAATCCACGCGCATCAAAGCGCGTTTGTTTGTCAATGAAATATCATTCAGTGTAAGTTTTGCCATAAAATAAATCCTTAAAAATTTTAGTTGCTGTTGAATTGTTATGTAGAAAAAAAATTGCGGAAAAATTTAAGAATTAAAACACTCGTTTCAAAGATTGATATTCTTCTTTTCTAAATTCGATATAACAATCGTCAGGAAATCTTCCGTTGGTTCGCTTCTCTGCATTCGTTGCAGTTAATTTCTTAAACGCCGAGCAGAAGCAAAAAAGATATCACCAAAAGTTTTGTAAATTTAATCCGAAAAAATTGAACGAATGAGAAAGCGCAAAACAAATTTCCGAGAACAGAATGTATATTGATGCAAAAGAATCATTTGATTTAGTTCAACAATATTTTAAAGGTTTCACCTATGACAAACCATAAAAAATTAGACGATGTTGATGTTGTTTTTCTCGATAAACCGTGGACAGAAAAAGAGAAAAAAGAATTCAGCGAGTTTCTGAAGAACCGAAAGAAATGAGAAGAACATCCACCGTTACCAAACGAACAGAAAAGCAATACGCGTAATGTTCCTTTGCGTTACTTTGCGAAAAACTTTGTGTGCTTTGCGGTTATATAATATCAAGTTGAAAATTATCAAAGGATATTTTTTATCAATATTCCCTCCCTCACTTCATCCACCCCGCCATTTTTGATTTGGTAAGTTTTCCTTTTTTCAGCGCATGCATTTTCATATAGTGAAATAAAACGGGCGTAACTACAAGCACGTGAATCGTTGACGTTACCAATCCGCCAATCATCGGTGCGGCGAGTGGCTGCATTACGTCTGCGCCAACTCCGCTGCTCCACATTATCGGAAGAAGTCCAATCAAACTCGTTCCCACCGTCATAATTTTCGGACGCAATCGCAACACCGAACCTTCAATCGTTGCTTCGGTAATATCCCGCTCGGTAATTTTTTCTCGCTCGCCTTTTTCGTACGCGTGAAGTTTTCTATCGAGCGCTTCGTGTAAATAGACAACCATTACCAAACCGGTTTCCACTGCGAGACCATAGAGCGCAATGAATCCCACCCACACAGCAACAGAAAAATTATATCCCAAAAAATAAATGAGATACACGCCGCCAATGAGCGCAAACGGAACGGAAAGCATTACGACAAATGCTTCGGTAAATTCTTTTGTTACAAAATACAACATCAGAAAAATTATGAAGAACACGATTGGCATCACCATTTGCATTCGTTCTTTCGCGCGAATTTGATTTTCCCACTGTCCGCTCCACGCAACATAATAACCGGCGGGAAGTTTAAGTTGTGCATCGAGTTTTTCTTTTGCTTCAGTTACAAAACTTCCCATATCTCGTCCGCGCACATTGAGAAAAACGATGGAACGCAACAAACTATTTTCACTCGAAATCATCGGCGGACCGGAAACTTGTTTTATATCGGCGAGCATTGAAAGAGGAATGAATGTGAATTTTACATTTGACATTTTAGATTTTACATTGCTCACATCAGATGATTGGTTGTTGCCGATTGACATTGAATTCATTGACGATTGACTACTGACTACTGGCTTCTGACTACTTTCTTCTTCATTCATCATTGCCGGAACAGGAATCAAAATTCTTTTCAACGCTTCAACATTATCACGAAAATCTTTTGCGAAGCGAACGCGAATCGGAAATCGTCTTCGTCCTTCGACTGTTGTAGAAATATTTTCTCCGCCTATTGCTGTTTCGATTACATTTAATACATCGCCGACATTGATTCCATATCGCGCAACTTTTTCCGGTTGAACATTGATATCGAGAAACTCTCCGCCGATTGTTCGTTCCGCATACAAATCCGCCGCGCCGGGAATAGTTTTCAGTATTTTTTCCGATTCAATTGCAAGTCGTTCAAGTGTATCGAGATTGTCGCCAAAAACTTTCACGCCCAAATCCGTTCGCACTCCCGTTGAAAGCATATTGATACGATTTATTATCGGTTGTGTCCATCCGTTACGCACACCGGGAATTTGTAACTTCGCATCGAGTTCGCTTATCAATTTATCTTTCGTCATTCCTTCGCGCCACTTCTCTTTCGGTTTTAAAAGAATGATGGATTCAATCATACTAATCGGCGCGTTATCCGTTGCTGTTTCTGCGCGTCCGACTTTTCCCAGCACTTGTTCCACTTCGGGAAAATCGGAAATAATTTTGTCTTGCACTTGCAAAATTCTTTTCGCTTCGGTAATCGAAACATTTGGCAATGTGACCGGCATAAAAAGCAAACTTCCTTCATCGAGTGGCGGCATAAATTCACTTCCGATGTTCATCATCATTGGAATAGTAATAAGAAGCGCAATGACATTGAGCGCAATCGTTGTTTTCTTCCATTTCAAAACCCAATGAATAATCGGCGCGTAGAGCCAATTCAAAAATTTGGTAATCGGGTTTCTATGTTCGCTTCTGAATTTTCCACGCGTCAACATTGTCATCAACATCGGCACAAGTGTAATGGCAATGATGGCAGAACCGGCAAGCACAAATGTTTTCGTGAATGCAAGCGGACGAAAAAGTTTTCCTTCCTGTCCTTCGAGCAAGAAAACGGGAAGAAATGAAACTACCATAATCGCAACCGAAAAGAAAATTGCGGGACCAACTTGTTTTGCAGATAGAATAGAAATTTCGATGTACTCTTCTTTTGTCAGTGTTCCTTTTTCTTCCTGCGCGCGAGCAACATTGCGATACGCATTTTCTACCAGCACAATCGAAGAATCAACAATTACACCAATCGCAATTGCAATTCCCCCGAGCGACATAATGTTGGAAGTGATGCCGAACTCTTTCATAAAAATAAACGCAACGAGAACAGCAACGGGAATTTCGATAATGACGCGCAACACGCTTCGGGCGTGAAGAAGAAAAATCAGCACCATCAAACTTACAACGATTGCTTCTTCTACAAGCGCATCCTCCAACGTTTTTATGGAATGGTCAATGAGTTCCGAACGGTCATAAGCGGTTTTTATTGTTACGCCTTTCGGCAAACCTTTTTCAATTTCCTTTATTTTTTCTTTCACACGGACGATAACATCTTTTGCGTTTTCTTCGTAGCGCATTACTATAATTCCACCCACTACTTCACCTTCACCGTTTTTATCGAGCAAACCGAGACGCAAATCATTTCCCAGTTGAACTGTCGCAACATTTTTTATGTAAATCGGAACGCCGTTGTTTCCCGTTCCAACAGCAATGTTTTCAATATCCGAAATGGATTTCACATAACCTTCGCCGCGCACATACAATTGAATATTATTTTGTTCGATAATTTTTCCACCGACCTCACGATTGGTATTTTTTATTGCATCAACGAGCGTCATATAACTCATATCGTACGCGGCAAGTTTATTCGGGTCAATATCAATTTGATATTGTTTGACAAATCCTCCAACGCTCGCAACTTCCGCTACTCCTTTTACAGAATTAAGTTGATAGCGAATGTACCAATCTTGAATTGCGCGAAGTTCTGCTAAATCATGTTTGCTGCTTTCCACCGTGTACCAAAACACGTGACCAACTCCTGTTCCGTCGGGACCGAGTGTTGGAACAACTCCCGCAGGAAGAAATGATGAAGCATAATTGAGTTTTTCGAGCACACGACTTCGCGCCCAATAAATATCAGCGTTGTCTTCAAATATCACGAACACAAACGACATTCCGAACATCGATTGCGCGCGCACATCTTTTACTTTCGGAAGTCCTTGCAAGTTTGTTACGAGCGGATACGTGATTTGGTCTTCGATAATTTTCGGCGAGCGTCCCATCCACTGCGTGAACACGATGACTTGATTGTCGGACAAATCGGGAATTGCATCAACGGGCGTATGTTTTAACGACCAAATTCCCCAGCCGATGATTATAGCGTACGCAAGAATGATGATGAATTTGTTGCGCGCGGAGTAGTCAATTATTTTTTCTATCATAAGTGAATTTTGATTTACGATTTACGATTTTAATTTTCGATATGCGATATGGGATTTGCGATTTGAGGCAAAATAGTTTTTCTCATTATTACGCACATCTCATATCTCACATCACAAATCATTTCAAAAGATTCTCCCCATCATTACAACCATCATTGCAACCATAGCAACTCCTCCAACGTAATACCACAGAGAAGTTTCGTTGTCGCCGGTATTTTTATGTTTCATTTCTTGCACGGTTTGTTCCGACGAAAGAATGATTGGCATTTTCAAAAGTGATTCATCGAGTTGTTCGACAACAAATGCAATAGTGTACAAACCTTTTTCGTGAACTGGAAAAGAGTATTCATACTTTCCTTCGTTTGATGGCGAAAGCACTTCATCAATTTCATTTTCTTTTCCTTCCGAAATTTTGATACGCACGTGCGCATTTGTCCAAAGTGATTCATTCGGCAAAATAATTTTCAGAGAAAATTTTGTTTCGCTGTGTTGAACCAGTGAAGGAAATTCTGCTACAAGGTGATAATCGCCGATGGTTGCATCTTTCACAATCGGTTTAACATTGTCTTCTGCTTGAGTATGGGATGAATGTGATTTTCCCATCATCCCGCCGTGCATCATCATACAGCCGTTAAGCTGAATGAGATAGAAGAATAATATTGTTGTGAGAATAAAGTATTTCATAGTATTTCTTAAAATAATCTGTGATAATCCGTGTAATATCAGTGCGATTCGTGGTTAATTATTCCCATTTGCAACTGACTTTCCGAATCAAGTAAATATCCTCCGCTTGTTACAATGTTTTCTCCTTCTTCAATTCCCGAAAGAATTTGAACATAGTTTTCTGCCTTTGCTCCAAGCGTTACAATGCGCGGTTCAAAAACTTTTTCGCTTTTCTGAACATACACAACAGTGCGATTTCCCGTTGATATTATTGACGAAAACGGAACGACGATTTCTTCTTGCAAGTTAATTTTTATTTTTGCATTGATATACATTTCCAATTTTAACTTTTCATCTT
Source organism: Ignavibacteria bacterium (assembly GCA_016873775.1). Taxonomy (NCBI): domain Bacteria; kingdom Pseudomonadati; phylum Ignavibacteriota; class Ignavibacteria; species Ignavibacteria bacterium. The sequence goes on from VGWC01000015.1 coordinate 9,400, forward strand.
CGTTCGAAAATTCAACCCGCATACGAACTGTTCTCGACGTTGCATCAACCGACGGAGAAATAAAAATTATCTTTCCGATAAATTTTTCATTAGGATATACTTCTGTTGTTGCTTCAACTCCTTGTCCCGTTTTTACGAAATGAAGTTCGTTTTCAAAAACATTGATATAGAGCCACACGGAAGATAAATCCACAACATCAAAAATCGGTTCGCCAATTGAAGCATAATGCTGTTGACGGAATTCGCTTTTGGTGACTGTTCCTTCAACAGGTGAATACATCGTGAAAATTTCCTGAACTTCCTTTGTCTTTTCAAGTTCGGAAATTTGTTCTTCGGTTAATCCATAGCGAAATAATTTTTGTTTTGCTTGTTCGAAAAGATTTTGCGCATCAGATAAATCAATTCCGATTTGTTGAACCTCTTTATACGAATTAAATGCGAGGAGAAATTCTTTTTGTGCGGAAATTACATCGGGTGAATAAACTTCTGCAACAGGGTCGCCGACTGCAACTTTTTGTCCCGTACAGCAATTGAGATACACGCGCTCAAGTCTTCCCGGAAAACGCATTGTAATTTGTTTGAAGTTTGGCTCTGCATAGTTTATTGTTCCGACAGCAGAGATTTCTTTCGTGAGTTTCATTCGTTCTGCTTTTGTCGTTGAAACATTTGCGAGAACTTGTTTCGATGGAGAAAGAGAAACATCACCGAGCGTTTTGTGTTCGCTGTGTGTCTCTTCGTTTTCCGTTTCCGTCACTTCTACGAGCGACATATTGCAAACGGGACACGCACCGGGTTTATCGCTTCGCACCGATGGATGCATTGGGCACGTGTAATACGTTTTTCTTTTTTGTTCTGTGATTTTTTCCGGTTGAGTTTCTTCATTGTGTGAAGAAGTGCAATTCCAATTTGATATTGAAATTACAACGATGAGTATTGAGAATATTTTTTTCATAAAGTTTATTTTTTGTTTTGAATTTGGTGGAGTAATTGTCTTTCCTGCGTAAGCGGGAATCCATTTTCTTTCATCAATTTTAGTTTCCCGCTTTCGCGGGAATGACAATATTGCACGGGCTATTTCATATTTGCAACATTTTGAAATCCAACTTCTCTATCAAGTTGAGCGAGCGTTTGTTCAAATTCCATTCGCTTCATATAATAATCGAGCGTCATATCAACCAACATTCTATACGAATCGAGCAACATCAGAAAACTTGTTTTTCCGTTTTGATATTCCGTTAAACTTGCATCGAGCGTTGTACGAAGTTGCGGAAGAATAGACAAACGAAAATTGTCGAGTTGTTTTTTGTTTGCTTCTGCTTTGAAATATAAATCTCTGATGTTTGCGAAAACCATATTGCGCGTTGCGTTCAAAGTTGCATTTGCTTTGTCGAGAAAAATTTTTGCTTCTTCAACTTTTGCATCTTGTTTTGCAATTGTCCACGGTGCAAACGGAAGGGAAATTCCTGCAGAAATTGTCCACCCGTTGAAATTTTTTTCGGAAGAATGGTCGTAACGTAAACCAACGTTGAAATCGGGATAGTATTCTTTTTTCGCCATTGCAATCATTGTATTTCCTTCGTGAATGTCGAGCGAATCGTGTTTCAGCATTGGACGATGTTGTACAGATAAATTCAACAAAGAATCGAGCGAAACACTGAAAACAACTTCTTCGGAAATTGTAGCAAAGCCAAGCGTATCAGTTTCTTTGCGATTTAAAATTGAGAGCAACATTGTCTTCGCGCTCAATTCTTTTTGCCGAAAAGAAAAAAGGTCGTTATCGAGTTTTGTAATTTCAATTTGTGCTTTTAAAACATCTTGTAGCGAAGTTTCTCCAACGCCGAATTTTGTTTGTGCTACAGAAAGAAATTGTTTCATCAATCGCGCGTTTTCTCTGTTCAACACCATCGCTTGCTGATTGAACCACAACTCGATGTACGCCATTTTCAATTTAGCAATCACTTCGTTGATTTTTTCCAAGTGGTCGTGATGACTGTGCTCCGATTCGATACGCGTAAGTTCAGTTTGTAAATTTATTTTTCCCGGAAAAGGAAACATTTGCATCAACTCAACTCGCGAGTACATTGCATCCCCGAATTTCAAACCGGGAATTTCTTCGTGCATCAATTTTAATTCGGGATTTTCGAGCGATTGCGCTTGCGTAATTTTCGCTCGCATCAAATCCCAATCGAAATCTGCGGCTTGAATTTCAGGATTGTTTTGCAATGCTTCAACAATCAAAAATTGTAAATCAAGCTCTTGCGCTTCGGGAAGAACGAGCGAATCTTGTTGTGCGTTTATTCTTATTGCAGAGAGCAAAAGAAAAATGAATATGAATTTCTTTTTCATAGAAAGAGTTAAATGTAATTCGTTAATGGAAATTTTCTGCATAAGTCTGCGAGATTTGCGGGAGAAAAGTTTCCCGCAGATTGCGCTGATGTTCGCAGATAAAAATAAGATTGAAATGAAATCGATGTTCAATTTCTTATTTCAAAACTAAAAGAGGATTTTAAATCCGAAGGATTGAGGTAAGTACGTACTTCTCCAACGAAGTAATTACGTTTGCAAGTAATTTTGTGGAGAAAGTAAAAAGAGAATTGAGTTGTGAGAAAACGGAATTGCTGAACGAAACAACAAACGAAGTAATTTCTTTGAGCGACGGAATATGAAACGTATGTTCAACAACCGCTTGCTTTGTCGAAGAAGAGCCGCCGACAAGTTTTGTTTCCATACACGATGCGCCGTTCGAGTTCAATGAAACAGAATGCGATGTTTTCGTTTTACCACAGGTTTCTGCCGATGTCATATTTTCGCAACACGACTTATTCTTCATCAAACAATTCGTGATGAGCATCGTAAATCCGCTGTTGGAAATAAGAAAGAGCGCAAGAACAATACGTCCGAAAAGAAATAGATGTTTCTGAGAATGTTTCATACAATACAAAGCGATTTCTTCAACAACAGTCGAGGATAAAATAGTTCCCGAACAGTACAGAAAATATTTTAGACACGCAGAGCATTAGTTTTGTCGCCAAATTTTCCAAGAACTTCAAGCGTACGCGAACATTTTTGTTATCCGTTAATACCCACGATTTACCAATGTCCAAATCATCATGGTTATCTTCAAGCATAAAATTCCGTAGAAAAGTTGTTCATCTTCGTTCAACGATATGGCGGTTGTAACGTAAGAAAGCAACGACGTTGTTTCGTGCAAAATTTCATCGTTCACTGCAAATGCAAGTGCGTACACATCGGCGGGCGAATCCCAAGAAATAAAACTCGTATGATTATCCATTGCTTTTATTTCTTTAAAGTGAATATGAACAGCATTGATATTATTCAGCAGAGTGATTGGAGGACGTTTATCCATTATGGATATTGAGAAGATAAACGGTCGCCGGTAAGATAACTTGCAAGAACACGATGAATCTCCATTTTGGACGGAGGAGAACATTGGGCACAAGAAGCATAAACGTATCGAAACAAATAAGTGTAAATAAAAAGTGTGCAAAAAATAGAAATTTAACGTTACCCTTCAAAATAAAAAGGAAAAAACTTTCTGGCGTTGGCAATGACTGTATCGGACGAATTTATTTTTTTTCGAATTGTATTTTCTTGTGTATGTCAACTTCTTTTTTTTTATTGCGCCTCGTTTTATTAACGAATAACTTTCGGCGCATCAATTATGTTTCTTGTTTCTATGTTTTCTTACAGGAAGTATGGAATTTTTTCCGTTCTTATTTTTTCTTTTCTCTTCTTTGGTTGTGAAGAAAATTTTCGTTCTCCGCAACCGGGGATTCTTGAGATTCGAGTCAAAGCAATAACATCTCTCTACCGATCATCGCATCCGATTTACCGAAACGGACTCAGTGTGATGCTCAACAATGTCGCTGCCATTCGCAACGATGATGCTATTCTTCAGGTTTACAGCGATATTCGTTCGACGAAACGCTACCCTTCGTTGATTGATTTGCTCGATACACTTGCGTTGGATTCTTCGCTGATTCTTGGGCAAACATACACTCCTACAGGCGAATATAAACGAGTGAACGTAAATCTTGCACCTATCGGTTTTTCTTTTTTTAACGGTTATCAAAACCAGTTTATTCCTGTCATAGATATACGGGAAGCGGGACAGGAAGTTTTGTATCTCCTTCAAAATTTCACTGTGAATGAAATGAAAAAAACGGTTGTAACTATTTCCGTTGATATTGATTCATCGGTGATTCGTTCCGTTGTTGATGGAATGGATGTGTTCCTTTTTCAACCAAAATTTTGGATTTCTTCTGTAAAAGTACAATAACTATGGCATCAACATTTCATTCGTGTAGAAATTCATACTGGCAATTATTTGTCGTTGTTTTTTTTATTTTTTGTGTTTTTCTTCAGGGATGCTCAAATCCTAACAGCGAAGGAAAAGTTTATCCTAATAAAATGCCAACAACAAAAATGTCGAACGTGCCTCCGTTGGATAGCATTTATAGTTTCGGAACCGCAAAAGTGCAATTGGATTGGAACGGCGATGATGAAGATGGTTTTGTGACTGGTTTTCGATTTCGTTGGCTCACATCACAACCGAATTATCCTCCCGACACAACACTGCGGAGAACGCTTATCAATACTTCATTCAAAGGGTTTATTCATCGGCGAATTGTTCCGGAAGTGAAAGGAATTTCAACTCATCCTACTACCATTCCTAGCATTTACCATTACCTTTCCATTATTGAAGGAAGCGTTGCTGATAGTATTGTTGCTGTTCTCGATAGTGGGAAATCATTATACTTGTTTGGCGACTCCGTGTTTATGGCGGATGCGCGCCAATTTCAAAATCCGAACAGAGGAACGTTTATTTTTGATTCCCGCGACAGTTTAAATATTCATACGTTTGAAGTTGCCGCAATTGATAACAAAGGAGCAATTGACCCAACTCCCGCGCGTGTTCAATTCGGAACTCCACGTATTTATCCACCAGATACACGACTTGATAAATTTATTACTGATATTGATACAGTACTATTTAATGTTCAATTTCTTCCTCCAGGATTAACCGTGATAAGAAAAAATCTCCGTCGGTACAGTCCCATACAAATTTTACTTCCTGAAATCACGGAAACCTACAGCGGATTAACAGTGTATTTTACCGGCTCCGATAGTTTAAGCGCAGATTTGGAATATCAATATAAAGTTGATTCACAGGAATGGAAAACTTCTCCTCCGAATACAGATAAAGTAACTATTACCGCTTTCGATTGCGATTTTGTCAATAACGGATGGCTTGATACAACACGGTATCACCAATTCATTTTACGAGCAAAAAATCAATTTCAAATTGTGGACGATACTCCCGATACCATGCTCTTTCGTATGCGTATTCCGGAATTTATACTTCCAAGCGTCGCAAGACGATATTTGCTTATAGACCATTCGGATACATTACAAAAGAATATGCCGACGAAAGAAAATCCTTCTCCTTCAGAGAGAATGAATTTCTTTCGCACGATTATGAACAATGTTATGCAACCGCAGGATATTCTTGACACCGTTCTCATTTCCGTCGGAGGAAGTTTTCCGGAATTGTGGACATTATCAAAATACAACGGCATCATTTTAACAAACGAAAAAAAGGTGCGCGGCGGAATTGGAAAAAAATTATTCTTAGTTGAAAATTCTATCAGTTACCTTACACAGTATCTGAATCTCGGCGGCAATCTTATCGTCAGCAGTTGGGATATGTATAATCGCGCTCATAGTTTGGGAGGACACACACAAAAGAAACAATTCTATTCTTCCGTGCTTCATTTTATTACGGATACTTCATCCATTACGAAACAACGCGAATGTATTGGCGCAAACGGATTATTCAATTATCCACCTGTCTATTTTGATACTTCCAAACTCGCTTACGGTGGTGCAATGGATTCTATCGTTACTGGAACTTCCTTTGGTTTTGGAGAAGTGATATATCAGTTTATTCCCAAAACCAACACAAGTCCATGGAACGGCGTTCCGATGGGTTCCAGATACATTGGTCCAACGTATAACGTTATTTATTTTGGTTTTCCATTGTACTATGTTGAACAAACAACAGCAACAGAAGTAATGAGAAAAGCACTTTTTGACATAAACAATAATTAGTTTCAAATATTGTATGAAAAAATTTCAACTACTTTTTTGTTGCTTCTTTTTAATCTTTCCAGCAACGCTCTTTGCCGCAGTAACAGGTAAAATTAGCGGAAGAATTACAGACGCAAGCACAGGTGAAGCACTCTTAAACGCGAACGTTATTATCGTCGGAACAACACGCGGAGCAGTAACAGACGTATCTGGCAAATTTACAATTGAAGGCGTTCCCGTTGGAAAGTACACATTGCGTGCAACATTGATTGGTTACGAAATCGCCGAATCGAAATCGTTTGAAGTACAAGAAAATGAAACAGTAACGATGAACGTAAAACTGAAACCCAGTTCTGTTCAACTGAAAGAATTTGAAGTATTGGGAGAGGGGAAAATAGTGAACGTACAAGCAACTTCTTCTACAAAAACATTAAGTTCGCGCTCGATAGAACAAATCCCAAATGTTAAAAGCGTGCAGGATGTAATGGCAATACAGCCGGGAGTTGTCAAAATGGGAAACAATGTATTTCTGCGCGGCGGAAGAGCGAACGAAGTGCAATACATTGTTGACGGAATTTCTGTGAACGACGCATTCGGAAGTTCCAGCGGTACAACGTCGCAAGCAAATGAACAGATTTCACAGTTTAATGCGGGTGTTGCAAACTCTATAAGCGCTTCCGGATTAAATCTTTCAGCAAATGCAATTCAAACAATGAGTGTTACAACAAGCGGTTTTGACGCGGAGTTTGGCAATGCACAATCGGGAGTCATCAGCATCTCTACAAAATCCGGTTCCGAAAACTATACGGGTTCTGTTCAAATGCGCAGTGATAGAATAAACGACGAAACGTCCTTCAATGAAAAATATTATTCCTTAACATTTGGAGGACCCGAACCGCTGTTCACAACAATATTACCTTCCGTTGGAATTGAACCTACGGGCAATCTCACTTTTTTCATCACATCCGATTTCAGTCAAAACGACGGAGCATACAATTATCAAAAGAACGGGTTTTTCAATCCGTTGCGAAGAGAAGTAAAAATGCGCGGATTTTTTGGAGATGTTTTGGGATTCCGCTATTTCGATTATCTTTCCAATTCGTTCACATTCAATGGAAAAATTAAATACGATTACAATGGTTCTGACCAAATTTCCTACGCATATCGTGCAAGTTTTGGAACATATCACGATTATCGCCACGTATGGCGCGACCTCGCAGATTCTTCGCTGCAAAATGAAAATGGTTCTTCGCAACATACAATTCAATGGACGCATTTTTTAGGAACGAATTCGTTCTATCGTCTTCAAGGAAGCGTATTAGATATACAACGAACCGCCTCCGTTGCCGGAAGACCTCCGCCATTTTATTCAACGGTAACAAACAGCGATTACTACGACCCAAGTCGCGATGGCTTTTACGACTTTGGTACAAGCCAATCTTGGTCTGATCGGCAAACGCGAACGGCAACAATAAAGTTCGATTTGAATACACCATTGCACGAACTCCATTACTTAAAAACAGGTTTTGAAATGAATTGGGAAGCAATTCATTCGACAGAAATCAGTTATCCCAACGGAAAAATCTCGTACAACGGAAGAACATATCGCGCACCGTATCCCGATTCTGTTCGCCACGATGATGGTCTTTGGCCCGGATACGGAGTATATCGTTGGAATTTACTGAACTATCCGAATACCGGCTCGATGTATGCGCAAGATAACATTCAATTTTTTGGAACAAATTTGCATGTTGGACTTCGCTACGATTATTTTTGGTATGGCGAACAAGTGCTTCAAACACGATTTGTTCGCGAATGGAGCGAAGCAACGGGACTCTATTCCGAATGGGTAAGAACAGGAGATTCTGCGTTTACCGGAACAACTCCTTCGATAATGAAAAAAGGAAAAGATTACGGTGGAAGTTCATTCCTTTGGTATTTGTTGCACGGAAAAATTAGTCCGCGTCTTGCAATTAACTTTCCGATTACGGAACGCATCGGTTTCTTTTTTAACTACGGACATTTTATGCAATATCCGGAACGCACACAATTATTTCGAACTCCCTATATTACTGGAAGTGATATAACCGTTGGAAATCCGAATCTTCAACCACAACGAACCATTCAATATGAAAGCGGTTTTGAAAACCAACTCAGTGATTATTTTGCCATAAGTCTTCGGGGCTTTTACAAAGATATTTTTGACTATGTAACCGTTGTGCCGGCAAAAAAAGTGGCCGTGTATCTCAACAGCGATTATGCAAGTTCGCGCGGGTTTGAAGTATCATTGAACAAAGCAACTTCATTACATTTTTCCGGGAACATCAGTTACTCGTATCAAATTGCCAAAGGTCGAAAATCCAATCCGTTTCAAAACGCCGATAATCCGAAATTCCAACTTCCACGCGAAATTCGTTTGGATTGGGACCAACGGCATACCATAAATTTCTTTGGAAGTTATCGTGTAGAAGCAAATGACAACTATGATATTTTTGGAATTCCGTTTGTGAATGATTGGGGCGTTTCTATTACTGCTTCGTATGGAAGTGGATTTCCGTACACACCAACAACGGCGCGTGTGAACACGATTGAAGACGCATACAAACAAAATACCGCAGAGGGACCAAACACAATGAATGTGAATCTTTCGTTCACAAAAGGGTTTTCGTTCGCTCATAAATTGAAACTGAACGTGAACCTCGATGTCTTAAATTTATTAGACCGTCAAAACATTACCTCGTTGAGTTCAGAGAGTGGGTTCAACGTTAACTACGGAAGACCGTATCGTTTCGGCGATTTCGACTATGAAACGCGCGATATGTATCAGTGGTACAAAATGCCCGGAATTTTACCGCCGTACATTTATAGCGCACCAAGACAAATTCTCCTCGGACTCCGTTTAAATTGGGGATAATTCTAAAGCAAAAATTTCCAGAAGGAAAAATATTATGATACTAAAAAAAATTCTACGCATATTTTTTTTCACTGCATTTTTCGTTTCGTTTGCAGGTTCATTTATTCCAAACCGTTTCTACAAGAATGCGAAAAAAAATCAAGAACCTGTAATAACAACTCTTGCCCCCAATTATCAGCACGCGTATCAGGGAAACAGTGCGCCGTTGCGAATCTTAATGAGTAATTCCAGTACTATCGGAAAATTAGCGTGGACACAAACCGGTTCGAGCGTTCCCGCAGAAACGTTAGGAATGGAATATCCGAACGGCTCCGGCATTGAACATATATACGGCGGAGGATTATGGATTGCGGGAAAAATTGATACAACAAGCGCACAAATTGGTCAATATGTAACCGCAGTAACTACTGGATACGAAGGTAATAGCGCTTTAAAAGAAATGTATCCCGGCTCCAGCACGCTCGACAAAATATGGATTGTGCAAGAAGACGTTAAACCGCCGGATTGGGATTCATATTGGGGAAGTCAACTTCCGTTTAAGAAAGTTTCCGACGAGGATTTTTATTGCAGGTATCGCGATTTCAATTTCGGATTAAATGTTGCCAATCATCTCCCGTTGAATGTTGAAGTTGTGCAAAAATCGTTTTCGTGGATGAATGATTATGCCGGAGCAATTGTTCCGATTGATTTAACCATTTACAATAAAAGTACGCGACTCATTAAAGATGCATACGTTGGGTACTTCATTGATACGGATATTGGAATTCCAACAGAAACAGGATTCTACAATCGCAATTTTTCCGGATATGTCAATAATTTACGATTAGCGTATGCGCATAACCCCATCACGCGCGGAGCAACCCCTATCGGTTGTGTCTATATCAGTTCTCCGAAAGTCACGAACAATGTTCGTTTTACGTACGAATGGTTTGACTTCAGTAGCGGAACTCCGTATAACGACGATGCATCACGGTATAATTTAATGGCGCGGGGAACGCAACGAGGAAATCAATCACCCGAAATCAGTCAATTAAGCGACACGCGGTTTTTGTTTTCCTTTGGACCCTACGATATTCAACCGGATAGTTCATTGAACATTGTTGTTGCAATTCTTTCAGGCGAAGATTTACAGGAATTAAAAGAAAACGCTGCTCGCGCCGTGGAAATTTACCGTCTCGGCTACAAACTTCCCTACATTCCCCCTTCACCGAAATTAACATCAGAAATCGGTTTCAAAAAAATTTCTTTGCGTTGGGACAATTCTCCCGAAAAAGCATGGGACGATTCGAACCATATTGCTGAACAAGATTCAAACCGTCATCCTTCCGATTCTTCGCATCGCCGCGGAGGATTTGTGTTTGAAGGATATAGAATTTACCGAAGTCTTGAACCTTCTGTTTCCAATCCACCGATTGAAAGTTTTTCTCTCCTTCGTCAGGTTGATGTGGACGACCAATTTGAATTTAACACAGGATTGGAATATTCCTACGAAGATACCAATCTTGTTCGTGGAAATACATATTGGTACGCCGTAACAACATTAGCAATCCCCAATGAGTTTTTACAAATACAACCAGATTCTGCAGGAAATCTCGACACGTTCGTTGTTTCATCCAAAGCCGCTGAATCTTCTATTCGTGAAAATTGGACACGCGTTGTTCTTCCGTTTGATGTTGCAAAGAAGAAGAACGAAGTGATGGTTGTTCCAAATCCGTACCGCGTTGACTATGATTATACGTTTGAAAACGGCGGATGGGAAGGAAGAAATAAAGATTGGTCGGAAGATAGGCGGCTTATTCGTTTCATTCATGTTCCGAAAAAATGCACGATAAAAATTTATACGCTCGCGGGCGATTTGGTGGAAACATTAGAACACAATGACCCAATGCGCGGTGAAGTTGACTGGAATTTACTCAGTCGCGGAAACCGTGCAATTGCAAGCGGCATCTACATTTTCTCTGTAGAGTCCGATGAATTTGATACTCAAGTTGGTAAATTTGTCATCATTCGTTAAACACAGAATAATTCCTTATGCTGAAATACACTCCAATTTTTCGAAGCGCTTACGCTCTTGTTTTTTTCTTTCTTTCTACAAATTCATTGGCAGGAAATCGTTCCGGAACTGTTGCCGAACAATTCTTGAAAATTCCTACTGATGCGCGCATTGTCGGATTAGGTGGTTCGTTTGCCGCTGTTGCTGAAGGAGTTTCTTCGCTGACACAAAATCCCGGCGGGCTGATGAGTATAGAAAACATAAGCGTTTCTGCAACATACACTCCATGGTTTGCCAACATCCAACATTCTTTTGTTGGCGCCGCAATGCGACTTGAAGATTTTGGCGTGTTCGGTGCAGGAATTACTATGCTTGCAACCGACGATATGCCCGTTACGACCGTTCATTATCCTGAAGGGAACGGACAATTTTTCCGCGCCGCAGATTATGCAATGCACCTTGCGTATTCAAGAAATATCAGTGACAGATTTTCTGTTGGTGTTGCAGGGAAATACATTTACTCTTCGTTGTACAACAGCGTTGTTACTGCAAGTTCGTTTGCATTCGATATCGGAACAATGTATGATATGCCGGAAATTCGCACACGCTTAGGAGTTGCGCTTTCAAATCTCGGAGACGATGTTCAATTCTTAAACGAACCGTATTCGTTGCCGACAGCATTGCGTTTTGGCATCGCACTCACGTTATTTCAGGAAAATGAAACACAACTTCTTTCTACTGTACAAATTGCGCGCCCCAATGATGCGGATGAACAATACAACGCCGGTTTCGAGTATATACTAAGTGAAATGTTCACACTGCGCGGCGGATACAAATTCGCGTACGAAGTTGAAGATTTTACTGGCGGATTTGGTGTTGGGCTTCATTCCATCGGATTCAACGGAACATTACAATATGGATATAATAATTTCAAAGTACTTCCGGGAACACACACGGTTACGTTTGAAATGAACTTTTAAGATTCAGTTTGAGATTTACTTTTTCTATGAACCAAAATAATTTTTTCACAACAACCAAAGTTGTTGCCATCATTGGAATATTCCTTTCGCTGAATTTTTTCGGATGCGAACTTTCGACGGAACTTCCGAAAACCGGTTCTACGCCGAAAGCCAATCATCTTATCATCAACGAAGTATTCGCAATTTCTCCAACACAGCAGAACACCTATTCGTGGATAGAAATTTACAATCCAACGCAGTTGCCTGTGAAACAACTCTCACTGCAATCACTCGGAACAAACGCCGACACAATAAATCCGCGTGATACGGTTGCCATAAAAGCGTATTACTTGAAATTCCGTTCCAATGTATTTTTTGAAAACCCATTTACTCCTTTTCAACCGCCAATGAGTGCGGGAACACAAAATGTCTATATACCGCTTTCCTCGCTGATTGTAAAAGAAATTCTCACGCCAATGGATGAAATTAGTTTTTCCGAAGATAGTATTCTTGCCGCACAAGGTTTTGCTGTGTACACAAATAATCCTGAACGATTGCTGGAACATACCGATTTGGGAGGAAGCGGACAGCTCTACAAGCCATTCATATTTAATATGGACACATTAGTGAACATTGGCGCACTCCTTCAATCCGGCGGCGATTCGATTAATAAATCATTTCAAGTATTTACGCTGTTTCAACTTCCCGCCTCTGGAGAAATATCATTAGTTGAACGCACAGATACGATTGCAAGAAAATTACGTACGCTCAACTTTTCCGGCTTTCAAATTCCTTTTATATACATTGATTCAATCTGGGGCACAAACGAAACGATTCTCGACATTGTTCGTTACGGAAATTTTGTCCCCATAGGAATTATTCAACCGCATAACAAATCCGCAGGATTTATTCCCGAACCTCATTCTCTCGCTCGATATTCAGGGGGGTATTTTACTGGAAATACGAAAACGGATTTCTACTTTGAGCCACAACCGATTCCAATGTGGCATAGCAAGCAACGTCATCCATAATTTTTTTCTTTCTTGTTTTAAAAAAATCCGCATTTTATCGGGACGGATTTTTTTTGCTGCCCTGCCAGGATTCGAACCTGGAATACCTTGATCCAGAGTCAAGTGCGATAGCCATTACGCTACAGGGCAAGTTAAAAAAGTGCAGGCAAAAGATACAAATCTCTTGCTATCCGTAAAACCGTTCTTTATTATTAATCCGAAATTCTAAAAACCAACATCGTATTCTCACGATTTGCAGCACGACTAATGAAGACGTATTGCAAGAGCAAATTCGTTTGTAGTGAAAACAAATGGAAAATTTTTGTTTTCAGTGTTCTTGTATATATTTTCACATCATTTTACAAATTCCAAACCAAATTATTATGAAGCGTACAATACTTGCCGGTTTTCTTGGGGGATTAGTTTTTTTTCTTTGGGGATTTATCTCGTGGAGAGTCATTGGATTGCACGATGGTGTAATGCATCCGCTTCCCAACGGAGATTCACTCTCGGTAACATTGCGGGGAAATATACCTGCGCGTGGCGTTTATGTGTATCCGTTGCACGCAGAAGCAAATACTGATGTTGCACAAAAAGAAGTTGAAGATAAATATCGTCGAGGACCTTTGGTGTTTATGGCATTCTCTCCCAACGGAGCGGATCCATTTATGAGAAATGAAATGATTGTCGGGGTGCTCATCACGTTCTTTGTTGCTTGGCTTGCTTCGTGGATACTATCGCGTAGCACTGCAATTGCGGAACCATATTTTTCACGCGTCGCGTTTGTTGCCGTTCTTGGGCTTCTTGGCACTTCGTATCACGATTTGATTAATTGGAATTGGTTGGGCTTTCCATTTGATTATACCCTCGTTGCTGTTGCGGATAGTATTTTCACATGGTTTCTTGCTGGACTCGTTATTGCAAAGATTGTAAAAATAGAAACAGCAAGTTAATTTCGTGTTTCAAATTTCGTATTGCGGATTTTTTGGTAGTCGGAAATCTATCATTACTATTTTCGCATGAAATTATTTCATCATGTCATCGTTCCCAAAAATTCAATTGCAGAGAAACATCCGACAATAATTTTTCTGCACGGAAGAGGAGCAGATGAAAACGATTTGCTTTCGCTTTCGGAATTTTTTGATGAGAAGTTTTTATTTCTTTCTGTTCGCGCACCGTTTGAATTTCCGTACGGCGGTTATACGTGGTACGAAATTCAAGAAGCCGGAAAACCGGACGAAAAAATGTTTCCCGAAAGTTACAATGCGCTTTCGGATTTTTTTGATGAAGCGAAAAAAGAATTTCCGATTGATGAAAAGAAAATTTTTCTCTTTGGATTTTCGATGGGAACAGTGATGGCGTATGCGCTTGCATTAACTCGCTCAAATGAAATTGCCGGCGTAATTGCAAACAGCGGCTACATTGCAGAAGGAACATTCTTAAATTACGAATGGGAAAAACTTTCTTTACAAAACTCACCAAAATTTCTCGTAACGCACGGAATATATGACCAGGTTCTTCCTGTTCAATTTGGAAGACAAGCAAAACGACTTCTCGAAGAACACAATGCAAACGTTGAATACAAAGAATATCCGATGCAGCATCAAATTTCGGAAGAGAGTTTGAATGATATTGTGGAATGGCTCAAACGGCAAATGTAATTTCTCTCGCAAAGACGCTAAGTCGCAAAAGTTTTATTCACTAAACGAAAGAAATAATAATGAAGAACATAATTTATTTTTCAATTGCAATCATATTTGCATTTGCTTCATGTAAAAAATCGAGTACGCTCGAAGTAAAGGATTATCCAAATGAAAATGGAAAAGTTTGGAATTACAATATTGAACATCAATACTACAACTTTCGCCCGTTTCAGTCAGGAACAACATATCATTTAGATACAATGCGCGGGACAGGAAAAGTAGAGGCAAAGGGAAATGTTGTTTTACCCAATTCACAACATGCTTCCAAGTTTCATGCTATGGAAGAACATATAATTACATATTTCTCAGACACCTATTATCAAACACGTAACGATACAATGTATAGAGTTGCATACAATTATAATAACGGTAGTTTCCAATTATTACCGAAAAACGATTATCGGTATGAATCTGTTTACTACAACCAAAAGTTCTTTTCTCTATTCTCATTGCGCAATTTTATCGAAAACGGCTTTATTGCATCTAAAACCATTTCTGATTCAATCATCATTGAACGTGATACGGTAATTTCATTTGTCTTTCCATTAAGAATTGGGAATGAATGGATTGTAAGAAAATATTCCACTCATGATTTTCCTATTTCTAAATTCACGAAAAAGGTTATTTCAAAAGAATCTATAAGCATATCTTCAAAAAATTATCCGGTTTATAAAATTCAATGTTATGTTTATTTAAAAAATTCCGGAATTGATAAAAACTTAATTATGTTTGAATATGTTGGCGAACATGGTTTATTCAAAAGAGAAATCATTGTTAAAAACATTATAGTCTCTGATGAACACTCTCCCGAAGGAATTGGTTATGTAGACGGAAAAGAAGAATATATCCTCACTTCATTCCACTAATTTTCTATCATACTTTTTACTAAACTACTCACATACTCCTATGAAACTCTTTCTCATTTTTGCTTTACCGCTTTTACTGTTCACGTTTGTATATATCGGATTAACCGGCGTGGATAAAAAAGACGAACAATTCAGACGCAACGTTGCGGAATTTTTGAATATGTATAACACCACTTATCCGAAACTCTACGCAATTTCTTCCGAAGCGGATTGGAAAGCGTCAACAGATGTTACGGATGAACACACGGGACAGCAAGTCGGCGCGAATGGTGTGCTTGCCGCGTTTCAAGGAAGCGAATACGTGATTAACAAATGCAAAGAATTTTTGAAACAGAAAGATAAACTTGATGCGATGACGCGCAAACAACTCGAAACAATTTTACGCAGCGCGGCACTGTATCCCGGAACAATTCCCGATGTTGTCGCGGCGCGTGTGGAAGCAGAATCGAAACAAGGTGCTGTGTTGAACAGTTTTGAATTTCATTACGAGAAAAAAGGCGAACCGGTAAAGATAGTAACCCCAAATCAGCTGGATGATATTCTTTCTTCTTCAACAGATTTAACAGAACGCAAACACGCGTGGGAAGTTTCCAAACAAACCGGCGCGGCGTTGAAACCGGGATTGCTGCAACTTCAATCCATTCGCAATCGTGTTGCAACGGAAATGGGATACAATTCGTTTTTCGATTTGCAAGTAAGCGGTTACGAAATGTCTGTTCCCGAAATGATGACGACGATGAAACAATTTAACACCGAATTGAAACCGCTCTACGAACAATTGCATTGCTGGACAAAAAATAAACTTGCTGAAAAATTTAAGCAACCCGTTCCGAAAAAAATTCCCGCGCATTGGTTAGGAAATCGTTGGAGTCAAGCGTGGCCCGGAATTGTTGAGGGAGTTGATTTGAATGCAATGTTCAAGGAGAAAAAGCCGGAATGGTTTATTCAGCAAGCGGAAAAATTTTATGTTTCTCTCGGAATGAAACAACTGCCGAAAACATTTTGGGAGAAATCGGATTTGTATGAACTTCCCGCCGATGCAAAGCGAAAGAAAAACACGCACGCATCTGCTTGGCATATGGATTTGCAAAAGGATGTTCGCTCGCTGATGAGCGTGAAACCCGATTACGATTGGTTTGAAACAACACATCACGAACTCGGACATATTTATTATTACATCGCGTATTCTACTCCGGAAGTTCCTATAACATTACGTGAAGGAGCGAACCGCGGATTTCACGAAGCGATTGGTGATTTGATTGGTATAGCCGCTCGTCAACCGAAATACTTAAAAGAAATCGGCGTGATGGGAAACGATGTAAAGATTGACCAAACACAATATTTATTGAACGAAGCGCTCGATAATGCCGTTGTGTTTATTCCGTGGAGCGCGGGAGTGATGACGCATTGGGAACATGATTTCTACGAAGAAAAATTATCTGCAGATAAACTCAATGAACGTTGGTGGAAATATGTCGGCGAATTTCAAGGAGTGGAAGCGCCGGAACAACGCGGTGAAAATTTTTGCGATGCCGCGACAAAAACACACATCAATGACGACCCGGCGCAGTATTACGATTATGCGATGGCGTTCATTATTAAATACCAATTGCATATGTACATTGCGAAAAATATTTTACACGAAGACCCGCACAATTGCAATTACTACGGAAATAAAAAAGTTGGCGATTGGCTGATGAGTATTTTAAAACTCGGAGCAACGAAAGATTGGCGCGAAGTAATCAAAGAAAAAACCGGCGAACCGATTTCCTCAAAAGCAATGCTCGAATATTTTTCTCCGATTATGGATTATTTGAAAGAGCAGAATAAGGGGAAGAGCGTGAGTTGGGAGTGAAGACAATGCGGAATTACTAATGAGGAATGTAAAGTAAATTCATTTCGTTATCTTGAGCCCGAAATTATTGTGCACATAATTACAAGAAAGCGTTTGAATGAATTCACCGAAATGTACCCCGATTCGAGAAATAGTTTATTGCATTGGTACCGAATAATGAAGACAACAAATTTCAATTCGTTTAACGAGTTACGTTCGGTTTTTCCTAACACTGACCAAGTTGGAAAATTGACCGTGTTCAATATTGGAGGGAACAAAGTACGACTTATCGCTGCAATGCATTACAACAGAAAACGAGTTTATATTCGCGCAATTCTGACACATCAAGAATACGATAACAATAAATGGAAAGAATAATATGTCGTCACAAGAACTACAACAAATAAAAAATGGATGGCAAACAGTTTCTCCTTTTGTGTTTGTTCCTCACAACGAAGAAGAATACAATCGCATTGTTGATTTACTTGATAATCTTATTGACGAAGTTGGAGAAGACGAGTTCCATCCGTTAACGCCATTGATGGAACTCCTCGGCACGTTGATTGAAAAATATGAAGCCGAAAACGTACCTGAATTAGTTTAACAGTTTAACAACAACTTAATTTATGAAACACACAATCACAATTTTACTCGCAGCACTTTTTATTTTATTCACAACCAAAACTTTTTCAGGAGAGAAAAATGAACCGGTTAAGGCACCGAACATTGAACTCTCACAATGGATGCAAGGCGAAATAAAAGCTGAGAAAGGAAAAACTTTTTACGATGGCAAAACGCTCGTTCTCGAATTTTGGGCAACGTGGTGCGGTCCTTGCAGAAGAATCATTCCGCATATGAATGAACTCGTCGAAAAATTCAAAAACGATTCCGTAGTTTTCGTTTCTGTATCCGATGAAAAAAAAGAAACGGTCGAAGCGTTTATGGCAAAAACCAAAATGAAAGCATCCGTCGCGCTTGATAACAATGGTAAAACATTTTCGGCGTACGGTGTTTCATCCATTCCACAAATGTTTCTTATCAACACAAAAGGTGAAGTTGTGTGGAGCGGACATCCCGCGATGTTTTCAGAAGAGGCGCTGAACAAATTTCTTTCCACAGGAAAAATTGATTTGCCGTTAGAATAAAAATAAACATCCTTCAAGGTTTTTTCTACCTATTTTATCAGCAATAATTTTTTTGTTTCGCTGTAACGCAAGATTGCCGCCCCAGCGGATGAACCATCTTGCGAAATATCTATACGATAGAAATACACGCCGCTGGGTAAACCACTCGCATCAAATTGTATTTTGTGTTCACCTTCTTCCATTTCTTCGTTACTCAATAACTTCGCTACTTCTCTACCCAACACATCATACACTTTCAACGTTATCATACTATTCACAGATAACGAATAACGTATCACGGTCAACGGATTAAACGGATTGGGATAATTCTGCTCCAATACAATTTCCGACGGCTCAGTCTTTACGTTTGAGTAAAAAATCAGCGGAGCAGAAATTCTGTTCGGTTCTTCGCGTACAATTCCTACCTCAGATGCTGTTTTCACACCTTTTAAATACACGCTGAAATATTTTTGCACTGTAACATAATGTATCGAAATGTTGCTTGTATCAATGTGTACAAAAAAACCATCGTTTATTCGTTTCACAATGTTTCTCGCAAACGTATCAAGATTTCTGTACGCTGTTGAATTATTTATTCCAAATCGTTCCCAATAGGTCATCAGTGTATCACAATAATTTGCAATTTCCTCAAGAGTACTTCCTTTCAACTGTCTTCCGATAAGCACATACGGCGTATCTAAAACCAACGAACCGAATTTTTGAGGAAGTACGGAATCGCGACTCGCAAATAAATTCAACTTGAACACAACACATTGTTCCCACGCAACGTTGTTATTTTTTGCTCTCGTCGGTGATATTGCTTTAACAAGTTTTTTATATCGTGAGCCAATACGAGACGAATCTAACGGATAAGAATTTCCCGTATGAGGTTCTGTATAAAATTTCCCCAAAGAACTCGGCGTCTTATAAGAAATCCACGAATAAATTTTCGCCGAATCTTTTGTTCCCTGTGGAACTCCTAAAAAAGTTGCTCCGTATTTCCCAATTTTTATAAATTCGTTATCGCGTACGGTTGCAATATTCGGCAATTCTTTGAACGTACCGTCTCCCGTCTTCTTTAGTTTAATTGCTTTTTGTGCCAGCAACGTATCCGCGCGAAATGTGCGAAACTTCGTTGTGCCGACAAAATTTCCAAAATCGTTTCCCGAGAAATTACTCCCACTCGTTACGAAAACCGAATAACTTTCCGACGTAGGAAATGTTTGTTGCCACCCAGTTTGCAATTTTTCGCACACAGAATAATTTCCCGCTTGCAAATGTTCAAAAACATAATTTCCGTTTTCGTCCGTTTCAACAGTATCGCTTGCTGGTCCCCCAAGTATAATTTTCCACGTTTGCAATCCCGCCTCCACCGAATCCCGAATTGCGTTTGCATTCGCATCGAAAAAAATCGTTCCCGAAATTTTTCCCAATTGAAATAATCCGAAATGTATTCCGTTAATATTTATTCCACTCGTCAATGGTATTGCCGATGAATTCGTTGTTGTTTGAATCCATCCTTCGTTTATTTGTACGCGAACAAAATACGTTCCCGCAAATAAATCTGTAAATGAATAACCCTCATCCGTCATTTGCGCCGAATCCACAAGCGAAAGCGTATCGGGAGAAAACAACAATACTTTTATTCCATGCATCGAAATATCGCCTACATTCCGAACGCCATTCCCATTTTCATCTTCAAACACCATTCCGCTGATGGAACACTGTTGAAAATTTCCGAAGTTCATATTCTCAACAACACTTCCTCCTGCAAGCGAAACGAAATGCGTACCGTTCATCGGAAATGTTTGAATCCATCCATTGAAAACTCCTTCGCTTACTTCATAATCCGCCGGAAGAAGATTGGAAAATTCATACATTCCTTTTGCGTTGCTGAGAACGGAATCAACTAGCAAAGAATTTTTTTTCAAACGAATTTTCCACGACGAAAGTTTTGGTTCTCCTTCATCCAATTCGCCATTGCCGTTACCGTCATTGAATATTATTCCGGAGATTTTCCCGGTTTGCACATTGCCGAAATTTTTCCCTGCAATGCTATCTCCGCTGGAAACCGAAACAGAATATGTTCCCAAAAAAGGAAACGTTTGCACCCAGTTAACGCGTTGCATTTCGCTCAAGGTGTAAGCGCCCGCACGAACATTGATGAACTGAAATTTTCCATTTCCATCTGTTGAAACGGATTCCATTGTCGCTCCCATGAGAAGTATTTTCCAGTTCGGAATTCCATTTTCGTTATCATCGAACACGCCGTTTGCATTGACATCGTTGAATTTCGTTCCGCTTATTTTTCCGTAACGAAAATTTCCAAAATTATTTCCACTCAAATATGCACCGCTAAAAACATTAACGATATGTGTTCCCGAAATCGGATAGGTTTGCAACCATTCGTTGTTCACTTCTTCGCTCAACGTATATGTTCCCGCAAACAAATTGGTGAAAAGAAAATTTCCGTTTGCGTCGGTCGTTACTGAATCATTCGTTATTCCGTTTAAAAATATTTCCCAGTGAGAAATTCCGTTTTCGCCCGCATCTTTTATTCCGTTTCCATTCACATCGTGAAATTTTTGCCCGCCGATTTTTCCGAGTTTAAAATTGCCGAAATGGTTTCCCGTAACAGTATTTCCGGAACTTATGGAAACAGAATATGTTCCTGGCGAAGGCGGAAATGTTTGCACGAATCCGTTTTGTAATACTTCACTCAGCGTATAATTTCCATCGGGTAAATTGCCGATAAAATAATTTCCGTTTGCGTCCGATATTGCAGAATCATCTTTCGTTCCTGTAATTTTCATTTTCCAATTCACAAGTCCCGTTTCACCATTGTCTTTTATCCCGTCGCCGTCGGAATCGTTGAAAACAATTCCGCTCACGGAACCAAATTGTTGCGGAATTATTCGAACCTGAAACGTATCAGGCGACGCAGTTGTATTGAATTCGTCTTTCGTAATAATGCGCCACTTGTATTTATTTCCTGCGGAAAGAAATGAAAGCGTGAGCATAACTGTTGAATCATTTGCCAGAAAAATTGTATCAACAGAATTTCCCCAAATATGCAGTTGATAATAGTGGGGGTCATCAATCATATTCGCCGCGCGATTCCATCGAAATTTAATTTGTGAACCCACAACGATTGAATCATTATCGTTCGGAAATATCGGATGTACAACCCGGCGCGGATGTAAATTGTTGTATGTAAAAACATACGTTCCCGTTTGAATATCGGACGAAACAATTTTTCCCGAAGGAAAGTACGGATAAATTGCCCACACACCGTTGTACCCTCCGCTCGCTCCCGGATACGAATCGTACCATCCAGAAGTTATCGGGTCTAACGGATCCGTAATGTTCACGACAATTGTTCCTGCAGTGTACCATGCAACGTATGCATAGTTTCCGCGCACGGTAACGTTATGAACAATATCAGCAGGTGAATACGAATACGTTGCGGAAGGAGAAGTTGGCGCAATAGGGAGCGTTGTCATATCCCAAAACTTAAGTTGTAACGGCGTACTTCCGATTTCATCCGTAGAAATTACATAGTTTCCGTTTGTTGTTGTCCACGTGTTATGTTTGTAAAAACTTGTTTCGCCGATGTGTGCAATCAGCGACGGAGAAATTTTATTGGAAAGATGAACAATATCAATTCCGTTGTACCCGGCCGCGGCGTACATTGTATCGTTGCGAATATATGTGTCGTGATAATATCTACCAAAATTTACTACGCCAACAAATTGCGGGGATGTTGGATTTGCAAGAGAAAAAATTACTGCGCCTCCCGGAGACCAATTCGCACATCCGTTGAGATACAAAAATCCGTTTGCAATTTCTATCGTATGCGAACGCAAAATATTTTTAGAACCATTCGAATAATTATACGACTGCACCAAGGAAACGGAAGAAGGAAGATTTGACAAATCAATTATCTGCATTCCGCCGCCGGCTTCGGTAACGACATAGGCATAATTGTTATACGTGCGCATTTCTCTCCAAACAGAAGTCGGTCCAGTTACAAACGCAACTTCGTTTGCCGAATCGGTAATATCAATAAACGCCGTTCCCGTTGCTGTTCCAACAATTCCATACTCGCGCCCATCGGAAGCAGTATAGCCCCAGCATCCGCTGTATGAAACGCCGCTTGTTGTTCCGTGTTTTTTATCGAGATGAGAAAATAACGTTAAACCGTTTGTTTGTGAATATGCAATGTGCGAAGTGAGAAGAATAAGAGAAAAGACTGTAGCAATATATTTCATAAAATTTTCACGTAAAGTTGAAAAAAATTTCTTTGTAAAAAAGTACCTATTTCTTTTGAGAAAGAAAAATTGGGTAATGTCTCAGAAGCGTTGATAAAGGGGAAAGAGAGAGTAAAAAGAGAATTTTTCCACGACCATCAGTGGTCGTGCTTCGCGAAAAAACCCCGATAAACCGGGATTAAATCAAAGAATCATTGATGATTCGTTTTTCGTCCATCAAGACCGTTTACGGTCTTGGTGAAATGCCAACAACTCTTGTGAAACACGACCAAAATTGTATTGAAAAATGTTAAATTTTTTTTTCAATCTCTTTCATCTTCCAAAACTTTTTCTATATTGAGCCACGTTTTTTTATGTAGACTATTTTTTAATAACATTTATTTAGGAGAAAATTATGTTAATCCCCCCCCCCCAGTAAAACGAACTTTCAAATACGCATCATTTCTTAATCACACACAAACGCGTTTTGCGCGTGTGCTCAAGATGTCGCCGACGAAATTTGTACTCAAAATTGTTTTGTTGTTTTTTGTTTTTGCTCTAAGCGAAAAACATACACTTATAGCACAAACGCAAAACACGTGGGACTCGTTAGCCGGACCTTCCCGCACGCCGAAATCGTTTGACATTACCGTTTCGAAAAATAATATCGCTTACACCGCCGATTTACTTCGTTTGATGAAAACAACGAATGGCGGAAATGATTGGGATACAACAAAAACACCTATTGACTCTCCTCTTGTGGTTTCTTCTAATCCTGATAGCGGAAATTATGTACTCGTAGGAAAAGAAGGAAAAGTACTCTTTTCTTCTGTTGGCGGAGGAACTTCTAACAGTAACCTTAATTGGATAAACGTAATTCCTTCACAACCGAATATTTATCCTTCTCGTTTTTCCAGATCGCCGAGTACGTCGAGTATTGTTTGGCTTGGTTCAGAGTATACTGAAGGAAATACATCACTACGATTTTCAGAACGTAATGGTAGACTCGGCAGTTGGGTTGATATTAAATACTTCAAAGATAGCGTCAAGACAAATATAACCGATATAGCAATTCGTTCAGGAAACGATAACGAAGTGTGGGTAACCGGCACATCGGCAGGCAAAGCGAAAGTAAGCGGGGTGTGGCGTACTTACAATGCAATGTCTACGAATTCGACGTGGAAGTACTTCAAAATAAAACCAACGACGGAAAACCAACCCCGTCAAACGAGCGTTGCGCTCTTGGGTTCAAAAGTACTTGTGGGAACGGAAAACGGCGACATTTATGCTCTCGACACAATTACTAATGCCACGAATCCCGTCAGAATTTTCAACTTTTCATCATCTCAATCTATTCTCTCGCTTCGTACTGTAGGAAGTAGAGTTGTTGCCGCAGCTGAACAACAGTTATTTGTTATCAGAAAAACAACGAGTAACTGGACTGCGGATACATTGAACAAAAAAGACAATACTCCCGGATCATTGAATGTTCGCGGCTTACCGAAAAAGAAAACGCTTTTTTACAGCATTGCGGTTGACCCGCTCGATACAAACAAGTGGTTCGTCAGCACCTCGCGCGGTGTGTACAGAACGACCAACGGCGGCACAATCTGGCTCCCCAGCGGAACCTATACGATGACTGTTCCCGCTCAATATGTTGTCGCCAATGAAAGCACGGCGTTTTCCATTTCCAAAGAAGGGAAGAAAGGAAAGAATAAATATCTTGCAGGGGCAGACCGTTACGACCGAAGCGCCAACGATTGGGATGCCGTTGATTTTGGAGATAATTCTTATAACTTTGAATGTAAGGGGTTCTATTTTTACTCGCCCGATACAGTGTTTTCTTTTGGGAGATTGCAAAAAGACAAAAATATACGCGGACAAGAAGACACAGCAATTATTTTTGTTTCGTATGACCGCGGCTCAACGTGGGAACGAAACTATGTGGGACATCCTAGCAACAATGCCGTTATCAATGGAATGATGTCGTGGACCAATTTGACTACTGATTACAACGGCTTAATTGCTTTTGGGAAAATAAGTAAACGAGATACTATTTTGCTTATCCGAAGCAGTAACGGCGGACAATCGTGGCTTCCATTTCCTAAAAAGATATTTGATTATAAGGGAGAAGTTGTTTCACTTGCTCAAACACCTCGTGGACTTCCTTCTATGAAAGGTTATGCAATTGTGAAATCCCCGGGGAATGACGATGTTTACTATCTAAACGGAACATCCCAAGGACCATTTTCTTGGCTCAAACTTACCCAACCTCAAAGAAATCCTCATCGTACGAATAACTTTGGAACACTTTATAATTGTGCGATGCACATTGTTAGAGGTACGGATGCTATACCATTTATAGCGGGTAAGAAAGGGTTGTTTAGAAGTCAAGAACTTATTCTCAGCGGCGAATGCAAACAAGTAGTTTTGCTCAGCAATCGCATTTTTATTATTCGAGAAGGAAAACCCGATGTCGTTTATACGAATAGACTCGACGTTTCTGGATACCCATCAGAACAATGGAGTAACCTTACTTCGCAATTTTCCGCCGAGCACATTTATACGATGTCCATTGTTCCACAATATATCGGCGTTTTAATAGACATTAATAATTTCACACTATACTGTGCGACGGAAAAAGGTGTGTTTCGCAATAATGTTTCTCTTGGTGCGCCGTCGGCAGGAAAATTTCAAACCACCACCACTCCTCCCCGTCCGAAAAATCTTGTAGTGGGAGAAGGAGAAGAAATGCATTGTATCGAAGACGTCGTTATTCCCGAAGGTTCATCCTTTATAGTACAAGAAGGAGGTTCTGTGGTGTTCGATGAAGGTATGAAAATGCGCATCGAGGGAGCATTGAACGTCTATGGAAGCGATGAACATCCCGTGAAATTCGGAGCCGCTTACGATAACACACGCTGGAAAGGAATTTATCTTGCGCCGGGAGCATCGGCATATATCGAAAATGCAGAAATCTCCGATGCCGTCGTTGGTATTTTTGCCGCAAAAGCAGACCTCTCACTCTCGAATGTTACCGTCCGCAATTGCAGAATCGGCGCGGGAATGTACGGAATGAATGAAGAGCCGCCGCTCATTGAAGAAAGTAAATTTCTGACGAATGATTGGGGCATCGTCTTGGTCAATGGCGCCGACGCAACGTTGACGAATAATGTTATCGCAGAAGGGCAAAAAGGAATTCTTATAGACGCCAGCAGTCCGCTTTTTTCTCGGAACGAAATTAAAAACCATTCGCAAGTCGGCGTCGTTGTCTATAACAGCGGTTATCCTCGTTTCGGCGAAATAGCAACGAACTCGCAAGGACTGAACATCGTGCAAGGCAATGCATTAACACAACTTCTGACCGTGCAAGGATATGCGTTTCTCGGATATGTACGCCACGATTGTATAACGCAAGTAGGGGGAGAAAATCTGATTGCGGGGACCGACCCCAACGCCCCGCTTTGTGTTGCCGTAGAAAAATCTGCGATTACTTCGATGATAACCGATTGGGGACTCGCAACGGTTTCGGCGGAAAACTTTTTGACCGACCCGACGTCAAAAATTATTTTTGAATGTCTTTCGCAAGAGCCCGCCAATGAGGCAGAAAAATTGCTCTGGGAAGCGTTAGAGCGGAGAAGTCTTGGCGATTATGAGACCACGAAGGAAAAGTTAGAAGAAGCAACATTAGCAGGAACAACAGAACAAGCGCTTCGCGCGTTGGGAGAACTTGCTTTCACAGTAAAATTAGAAGAAGATGGAACGGGCGCAAGCGTTGCTGCCGAGGAAAATTTCTTCGACTTTCTGAGTTCCGTTGCGGCTTCCCATCCGATTCCCGAAGTAGAATATGCGGCGGCAAAAATACTCGCTCTCGATGCGGCAAAAAATGAAGATATGTTCACTGCTTACGATAAAATGAGTACACTTTCCGACCTCGCTCTCGACGACGACACAAAAATATCCACGCTCCTTGCACGTTTGTTCTTCGAGACGTGCGATTTGGAATATGACGACAACGCATTGGAAACAGCCATCACACTGCAAACGCATTTTCCGGACGATGAACGCACGCAATTAGCGGGCATTGTTACGGAATTCATTACCGATAATATTTTACCGCAGCAGTATTCCAAACGTCGGGCGTTTGACGTTGCGATGCGAAAGTTTCCCGCGCGACTCAAATCTCAAAACGTACCAAAAACATTTGCACTGTACCACAACTACCCGAACCCATTCAATCCGACGACGATGTTTACCTACGACGTTCCCAAAGATGCCCACGTGGAAATTATCCTTTATGATTTACTCGGCAGAAAAATTGCAACGCTCGTGAACGAAATAAAACCGGCAGGGTATTATTCGGTGGGCTGGAATGCAAGCGCAGTTTCCTCCGACGTGTATTTTGTGAAGATGCAAAGCGAGAACTTTTCAAAAATACACAAAGTGATGGTAATGAAGTAGAATTCTCTCAAGACCTAACAGGTTTTAAAAACCTGTTAGGTCGAGTATTTTTTTATGAACCACTAATTTCCAAAGAATGTTATGAAATACACTTTTCTTTTCATCGGGGTCGTAATGCTATTCGCATCGCAAACACAAAGTATTGCGCAACAACTACGCTCGTCGCTGCAAACAACTCCATCGCAACCGTTCTTTTTCAATAAGGATGCAGATTGGAAAACGGGTAATACATATACTGCTACTGTTGATTCTAATACCAATTGGGGAATCGAGAATTGGGGACCCATTATGCACTTTAACGACTCAGGAGATCTTATCAATAGTAGCGTATGGATTGCAAACGGCTATACGCATTTTACATATACACCATGGGGAAGATTATTTTATGCGCGTTCGAGCGATGGGGTAAACTTTAAAACACGTGAACTTTTCGACCGGCGGTTCTCGGGTATTGCTGTCGCTTATCTGGCGGTAACCGAACAATGCGTTATGATTTATTATTGGGTATTTATGAACGGTTTCGGTCACTCCCCGATTTATCTTATCCGTTCTTTCGATAATGGAGATACGTTTGATTCCGCGCGAGCAATTACGCAGGAATCGTTCGACGCATTTCCTGATTGTTATCCTGCCGTGTGGAACGATACGGTCGTTATCACTCTTACGTATTTTAATCGGAAAAAGATGCCAACTGGCGCATATTTCTATACATCTTACGATAACGGTTCGACGTGGAAAACATGGACTACGAAACTTCCTGTAACAGGATATTCGAGACAAATAGCATTAACATCTAGTAAACTTCATATGTTATATTCCAAGCGAAAGAATAACAAGAAGTATCGCGGAGGAGAAACGATGTATCTCTACTCGACAAACGGGGGAACGAAATGGAGCAAACATAACGACCGCGCGGCCCTTACCAAACTTGATGGCTACACATCGGATGATGCTCGAATAGCATCTTCCTATAAAGAAAATTTATACGTATGTTGGATAGACGGACAATTGGGAAGTACGGCTTTTGGGTTTACTGGGAGTGTGTTTTTTCGCAAATCAACGAATGCAGGAAAAACGTGGACACCGGAAGTCGCTCTCACTCAACGCCCTGATGCGGGAACTTCTTCTCTTGCAGTAGAAAGGAATGAAGGAAAAAACGTTGCGGTAGCATGGGACAAGATGCTGCATTTTCTTGACACTAATCAAATAATAGTGTGCATCTCGATGGATGGCGGGACTTTATGGTACCCGGAAGTAAATGTTAATCCAAATTCTTTCTTGGGAGTGGGCCCATCTGTTGCTGTGGGAACGGATCGTGTTACGGTTGTATGGAGTGAGGTTTCGCCCGTCAGTAGTCCCACGCATCCCTTTCTACGCTCTGCCGCACTACCTCAACGCAAGCCGTCTCCTCTTCTTCCTCCACAGAATATTGTTTCTCCCAGCACAACACAACTCGTGGGCAACTATCCGAATCCGTTTAATCCCGTTACGGTTATTCGTTACACGTTATCTGCACGCAGCACGGTAACGCTCAAAGTATATAATACGTTGGGGCAAGAAATAGCAGCGCTTCTTCTCAACAAAGAACAAAAAGAAGGTGTGTATGAAGAAACGTTCGACGCAAGTAATCTGGCATCGGGAATGTATTTCGCTCATCTCACAGTGGAAACGCTGTGGGGCGATAACCATCGGGAAGTGAAAAAGTTGGTAGTGGCAAAGTGATGGTAATGAAGTAGAATTCTCTCAAGACCTAACAGGTTTTCACGTAAAGTTGAAAAAAATTTCTTGGGAAAAAATGCTCAGCAGGTACATTTCTGCTCAGCATTTTTTTTTAACAATAACTCTACGCTTTTTATTTTACAAGGAACAATTTTCTTGTTTCAGAAATTTTTCCATTGACTCTCAAACGATAAAAATATACGCCAGCGGCGTATCCGCCTTTGGAGGACACGCCGCTTGCAAGTTTGCTTCCATCAAAGAGAATGCAATTTTCTCCTCTTTTTTTCAGAGTTTCGATTTCCTTCGGTTTTGTCTTTTTTATTTTAAACGTATTTTACCACTGTTTTTTGCAATTTCTTATTATCTCATAATCTCAATTTCACAAATACTTCCCTATGAAACACATTATTCTCTTTCTTCACTTCCTTTTCGTTTTCGGAAATCCAACTTCGTTTGCACAACAACGCACAAAAGAATACACGGTTGAAGATGTTATTACTTCGCCGTTGTTTCAAGGGAAATTCATTCGCGGAGTGCAATGGATTGAAAACGGAAAAGCATATTCGTTTCTTGAAACCGATTCGACAACTAAACGCACAAACGTAATGCGCTACGATGTTGAAAGCGGGAAAAAATCTCTGCTCATTGATGCGAACAAATTGAAAATGAAAGGCGATACAACAGCGTTCGCAATGCAAAATTATTTTTGGTCGAAAGATGAACGCTATATTATTTTTACCGGTTCACTCGTTGCGCGTTCGCTGAAAACCGGCGGAAATTTTTTCTTGTATGATGTGAAAAACGATGAGTTTATTCAAGTAACACATTCGGAAGAAGAACAAATGGTAATTCAGTTTTCGCCGGATTCAAAACGGATTGGCTTTGTGCGAGCGAATAATATTTTTGTGTACGACATTGCAACGAAAACCGAATCTCAGCTTACATTTGACGGAAGCGAGCACGTTCTTAACGGACATTTCGATTGGGTGTACGAAGAAGAATTTTCGATTATCAACGGTTGGCAATTTTCTCCCGATGGAAAATACATTGCGTATTGGCAACTCGATGAAAACCGTGTTCCCGAATTTCCGATTAACGATTTTCTTCCGACGCATCAGAATGTTTCCAAAATGCGTTATCCGAAAGCGGGAGATAAAAATTCTATTGTGAAAATCGGCGCAATCGAAATTGCAACAAAGCAAAACAAATGGCTCGATATCGGTGAACCGTTTGATTCAACGCAAGATACATACATTCCACGCATTCAATGGATTGGAAATGTAGAGACGCAGAATTCAGCATCTCTACTTTCATTTCAAAAATTGAATCGCGCGCAAAACAAAATGGAATTTTATTTCGCCGATGTTACAACAGGAACATCGAAATTGATTTTGGCGGAAGAATCGAAAACGTGGATTGAATCCGAAAATAGTAATCTAACATTTTTGAAAAATGGAAAAGGTTTTATTTGGACTTCGGAAAAAGATGGATTCAATCATTTGTATTTGTATGATATGAACGGAAAAGAAGTTCGCCAACTCACGAAAGGAAATTGGGATGTGCAAAGCGTTTCTGCGTTTGATGAGAAAAACGAAATGCTGTACTTCACTGCGGGAAATCCAACGCCGATGGAAAAACAATTATTCTCTGTCGAGACTGATGGCGGTGAAGTTAAACGCGTTTCGCAAAGCAAAGGAACACACTCGATAAATTTTTCTCCCGACAGAAAATATTTTATTGATAATTATTCCGATGCAAACACGCCAAACAAAACCGCGCTTTATTCTGCAAAAGGAAAATTAGTACGCATCATAGAAGAAAATAAAATTGCCGCGTTCGATGTGTATCCGTTTTCGCAAAAAGAATTTTTCTCGTTCAAAACTTCCGACGGAGTTGAATTAAACGGATGGATGCTCAAGCCAACGAACTTCGATGCAACGAAACATTATCCCGTGTTGATGAATGTGTACGGCGGTCCCGGTTCGCAAACAGTGCTCGATGCGTGGGGCGGAAGAGATATGTGGTGGTATCAAATGCTCGCGCAAAAAGGATATATGATTGTCAGCGTGGATAATCGCGGCACGGGATTTCGCGGCAATGCTTTTAAAACCATCACGTATAAAAATTTGGGAAAGTGGGAAGCGAACGACCAAACCGAAGCAGCGAAATATCTGGCGACGCTTCCGTTCGTGGATAAATCGCGCATCGGCATTTGGGGCTGGAGTTACGGCGGTTATATGACGTTGATGGCATTGGAAAATGGCGGCGATGTTTTTAAAGCAGGAATTTCCGTTGCGCCCGTTACGCATTGGAAATTTTACGACACGATTTATACCGAGCGATTTATGTCCACGCCGCAACTCAATCCCGATGGTTACAAAGAAAGCGCGCCATTGGAACACGCGGAGAAAATAAAATCGAAATTGTTGCTCGTTCACGGAACCGGCGACGATAATGTGCATTGGCAGAACGCCGTTGCAATGGCAGATGAAATGATAAAGAAAAACGTGCAGTTTGAAACAATGTTTTACCCGAACCGTATGCACGGTATTGGCGATAGACCGGCGCGTTTGCATTTATACACAATGATGACGAATTTTATTTTGGAGAAGTTGTGATTGTGTTTCTCTCGCAAAGACGCTAAGTCGCAAAAAAGTTTTCTTCTTTGCATCTTGGCGGCTTTGCGAGAGAAATTAAAATTGGTAAAGGAATACTTTCTTTGTAGATTTTGTCCGCAAGTAAAAATAAACTGGAATAAAAACCTATGCAAAACATTTTAACATCTCAAGAAATCAACGAACAGTTTCATTCAGAGTGGGTATTACTCGAAAACCCCGAAACAAATGAACAACTCGAAATTCTTCGCGGCAAACTTTTATTTCATAGCAAAGATAGAGATGAAGTATATAGAAAATCGCTGGAGATAAAACCTCGGTCATCAGCAATTCTCTTCACGGGAGAAATTCCCGAAGGCACTGCTGTCATTTTATGAAATTCACGTTTCGACCGGACAGTCGTCTTATTGTTGTGAATGTACATTTGTTTGGCGAACATAAGGAAGAAATCGTCGGACGTTTTGCTCTCGATACTGGGGCGACCTATTCTTTGATAAATGTACATCGTGCAGTGCTTCTTGGTTATGACCCTGCGGCAAGCGAGAAACGTGTTCAAATAACTACAGGAAGCGGTATAGAATTTGCTGCACAAATAACAGTGAAAGAAGTTACTGCGCTTGGGCAAACACGCACAAACTTCCCGATTCTTTGCCATACGCTTCCGCCAAGCGCATTAGTGGATGGCTTGCTTGGCTTAGATTTTTTTAGAGACACGATTTTGAATATTGATTTTGTGAACGGTGTAATTACGCTTAACTCATAAACGACTAAGCGCGCGTTTGCATTTATACACAATGATGACGAATTTTATTTTGGAGAAGTTGTAGAATGTGTTTCTCACGCGAAGACGCTAAGTCGCAAAAAAGTTTTCTTTGTTGTCTTTGCGGCTTTGCGAGAGAGATTAATTCAAAATATTTTCAAGAACATTTTAACTAAATACTGTATGCCTCTCCTCGAATATCGCTGCAACGATTGTGAACAAACGTATGACGTTCTCCATTTAACACGCGAGAAGAAAAACGATATTGTTTGTCCGACGTGCGGCTCAAAGAAACACAAGAAATTATTTTCTACACCAAGTGTTGCTGTGAGCGAACATTCATCCCATCACGTTTCTCCGCAAAAGAATTTCAGCGGAGGATGTTGCGGCGGCGGAATGTGCGGAATGAATAATTAGTTTCTGTTTCAACGTAGTTTCTTTTTTTTGACAAATTTCTTACACGGACTTTTTC
>VGWC01000016.1 GCA_016873775.1 Ignavibacteria bacterium
ACACTAATTCCGAAGTCACCGACGCGCGAAGAGAATGTTTGCCTTTCATTTCAGGCGCGGTAAAACCTTTCGTTCCTTTCTCGACAAGAAATCCGCGCACAACGCCATTCAATTTTGCCCACACGACTGCAACGTCTGAAATCGTTCCATTCGTAATCCACATCTTCGCTCCGTTTAACACATATCCGCTCGAAGTTTCTTCGGCGCGTGTAATCATCCCGCCGGGATTAGAACCAAAATCCGGTTCCGTCAATCCGAAGCAACCGATTTTTTTTCCGCTTGCAAGTTGTGGAAGCCATTTCATTTTTTGTTCTTCGTTCCCGTACGCAAAAATCGGATACATCACCAAACCGCTTTGTACAGAAGCGAAACTTCGTATTCCGCTATCGCCGCGTTCAAGTTCTTGTGTCATCAATCCGTACGCAACGTTGTTTAATTCCGAACCGCCATATTTTTGCGGAAGTGTGGGACCGAACATTCCCAACTCCGCCATTTTCGGAACGAGTTCGAGCGGGAATTTTCCTTCGCGGCAATGTTTTTCAATAATCGGAAGAACGTTATCATCAACAAATTCGCGAACAGTATCGCGTACGAGAATTTCTTCCGGCGAGAGCAAACTTTCGATGTTATAGTAATCAACGGGTTTTGTTTTGGGCATAAACAATTTTCAAGGTGAGTAAATTTTGGAGGCAAAAATTACAAAAAAGGGGACTGAAGGAAAAGGTTTGCGATGAAAAAAAATTATTTCCCAGGTTGCGAACAACTATGTACGAAACCACGAATGGATGACATCCGTAAATTTTGCCGCGGCGGATGAATACGGGTCAATTTCATTATGAATAAAAATATCGCCTATATACAACCGTGCTTCATTCCACGATTGCATCGCGTTGAGAGTATCAATCGCTTTCTGATATTCCGCTTCACTCCTCCGAAAAATTTTCTTCGTGAATTTTTTTTGCATTCGTTCACTCATGGTTGAACGAATATCTTTTCTTGAAGTGATAACATTTTCTTCCTTTCGTTCTACATCCTGTTTCGTTTCAAACAGTGGTCCGTGATGTTGTTGCTCTTTTGTATCTCTTGCAGAAAAATCTCCTGATGATTCGATTTGAACAGACTCTTCTTCCCTGGGAATGTTTTTTTCTTCCAAAGGAAAATATATAGGCGACGACGGTTTCTTAAGTAATGCAAGCACCTCTTCTTCTGTTGGAGCCATAGAAGATAACGCATCGTCGAATTCGCTGCTTTCGGCTTCTTGCGGAGTAATTTCTTCTTTGTTTTGAAATGGAGTTATAGCATCTGAAGCAACAGGTGAATTTTGCGCGAACAAACTTCCTTTGGTCGAAAAAATATGTTCGAGAATGTTTTGAACATCTTTTTCCGTTACCGGGTCCCAATTGTTTGCATCCATATTTTTTTGAACCTGTTCGGCAACAGAATTCATTTTTTTATCTTCAAAAAATTTCTGTGCCGCTTGAACAGGAATCGTTTCTACACCAACGGAGGAACCGCAGTTGAAATACCTGAAAATCGGTTTCATTATTGTTACTATCTCGCGCGGGGTTCTTCGTTGAAAATATTCTTTGTCGAGATTGTGTAATAAGAGTTCGAGTTCGGTTTTCGTGAATTGCGCCATTTTCGTTTCTTCAACAACGCGTTCCACGATGCGAACAATATAATCGTATTCGGAAAATCCTTTCAACATTTCGAGCATGGTAGTCGAAGATATTTTTTCGCTGTTATTGAACACAAAACTACGGAGAGTCCACTGCGGACGCACAAGATAATTGAGCATCAAATGAATTCCATCATCGAGCGAATGTAAAAACTCCTTCCGCGGAAAAGAATAATTGAGCACCAGCACAGATTGCAGTTCATTTTTTATTGTACGCATCGTTGCAGGTGCATACGAAAATTTACTCTGCGATACTGTTTGCTTCCATTCACGCGCAAATTTTTCTTCCACGCCGAGGCGAAAATAATATTGAATACTTGAAGGAATATCCGCTACTAAAATTTCACGCAATGTTATTTTCCCTCGCGAGCCAATAGTACGCGCATGAATTATTACCGTAAGTCGTTCGAGTTCTTGGTCAAACATAGTAGTATAAAAGTATAAAGTTCAAAAATCAAATGTCAAATAAATTTCAAATTCCTAAAATCCAAAACTGAACTATAATTTCTTTTTCAAAATGATGGAAGAAAAAATCAGAGTGAGTTCGTGCGATTCTTTCCATAATGTTCTGCATTCGTCTTTTTTTGTTGGGTTTGCTTTAGCAATCATTCTTAACCAATGCATTGTTTCTTTCGACTCTTTTTTGCATAAAGCGATTTTGTGATAAAAATCTTTTTTCGATTCAGCTCCATCGGCTTCCATATAATTTGCGCCGATACTTGTTGCAGAACGAACCACTTGATTTATCAATGGTTTATTCACCGATGTTTCCGGAATTGCCAAAACAAATTCAATAATATCTTCTCCAAATTTTGCTGTGCGTTCAGCTAAATCATATTTCTTTTCTTTAGAACTTTGGATTTGATTTGACATTTGAACTTTGTAATTTGAAATTTATCAACATTACTTCTTCATCAAATTGTTTACGCGATCAATTTCTTTTTTTGCCGACGCTTTAAACATTGCATCAATACCGTTTCTATCAATGATTTGTTGATACATAGCAATGGCATTATCAAATTTAGAAAGTTGTTCATACGATTGTCCCGCCATATACAACGCTGTCGCCGTCCAATCAATTTTGGTTTTCTTTATTACGAGATACGGCACTTTTAAAAATTCCAAAATCGCTTGCTGATAATCGCCTTTGTAAAAATACGCTTCTCCGATGTCGTAGCGCACTTCCGCTTCAATGTCGCTTCCGTAATCGTCAAGCAATTTTTGAAAATGTACCACCGCTTGGTCATAATATTCGAGCCGCGTGAACAAAACGCCGATGGTGATTTTTTTGCTCAACACAGATTCATCGTTTGGAAATGCAGCAATAAAATCTCTCGTTGCTTTCAATGCGGCATCATATAAACGCAGCGATTGAAACGCTTCAATCAGATTACTCATCGCCAACGGTAGAATGTCGCTTGCTTTTTCTTGATACGCCAATACGCGTTGATACAACGAAATCGCGGAATCAAATTGCTCTTTATTGTACGCAATATTCCCGAGAGAAAGAATTGCACGCGGAATAACATCAACATCTGAAGAAATTGCAACGACACGGCGATACATTTTCTCAGCTGAATCCGGTTTTTCTTGCGCTTCAAAAATTTTTCCTCGCCAATACAACGCACGAGCAATTGTTTCATCATTCATTTTCTTTGCAAGAATTCCATCCAAAATTTTCGACGAAGTTTGCAAATTACTTTGTCGCATAAAATATCGCGCGCGTTCTATTTCCAGCGAAGCGATTGTTATGCTGTCATTCGCGTACGATTTTTTGAACTCATCAAACAACGGGTTTGCACCGAGTAAATTTTCCGAACGCAGTTTCGCGACGATAATTTTCTCTTGATAATATTTTTTCAACGAGTCGTTCTGAGCATTTTTTTTCAACTCCTCAAATTGCCTAATCGCTTCAACGTATTGCTCTGTTTCAAAAAGCAAATCAGCGATATTTTTTTCTGCATTTCCCGTGGTTCCGAGTGCACTTGCTTGACGAAAATACGCAGCAGCAAGTTCTGAATTTCCTTCGCTCTTTTCCAAATTTCCCAACGCGAAAAACACTTGCGCGGCATTGGTTGAATAATGATCGAGCGAAAGCGCGTACAAATAATGTTCGCGCGCTTTGGTTACATTATTCTCAGTGAAAAAAATCGCGGCAATTTTTTGGTGCAATGAAAATGTATGGCGTTCTGAAAATAAATTCCGTCCTTGTTCGTCAAGCATTGTCTGCAAAAGGATAACCGCTTCGTTATGTTGCTTTTGCAAAAACAACGCTTCAACTTCCAAACTCTCTGCACTCGCTGCATACTTTGTATAGTAAAACTGTTCCCGAAGATTTCTGAACAATTCTTCGGCGTTATTTTCTGAAGAAAGGTTTTGTTCTTGCAGCAGTATAGTTCCTAACTCAAAATTCGCTTGAGCGGAAAATTTTCCATTGAAATATTTTTGCAATTCTTTCTTCCAAATCAATTTCGCAGAATCGCTATTTGCATTCGTCTTAAAAATCTTTCCTAAACGAAACAACGCTTCTTCCGCGCTTTCGGTTGAGAGAAATTGTTCTGCAATT
Organism: Ignavibacteria bacterium; assembly: GCA_016873775.1. Taxonomy (NCBI): domain Bacteria; kingdom Pseudomonadati; phylum Ignavibacteriota; class Ignavibacteria; species Ignavibacteria bacterium. The sequence goes on from VGWC01000016.1 coordinate 4,245, forward strand.
TGAAAATATGTTTTCTTCGCTGTATCAATTTGTCCACTTTGTTCAAATGCTTTTGCTAACGAAAGAATGACTTCATCTTTTCCCGGAATCATCGGAAACGAAACGAGAAGATTTTCAACAACAAGCGGTAATTCTTGAATGGAAATTGTTTTCTTCCGTAATTGAAAACGAGCATACGCCGCTTCATTTGCAAACCGATGTGCAGGAAATTGTTTCAGAAATTCTTCATACAATGAAATTGCATTATTGTTCTCCTCAACAAATTCCACGCTCTTTGCTCTAAAAAACATTGCTTCCGCTTTTTTATCGCTCGCAAGTTCGCTCTTCAGTGCAGTTTCAAATTGTTGCGCCGCGGCAGAATAATTTTTGAAATCGTTGAAATAAATTTCGCCGAGATGGAACGCAACATCTCCTTTGTTTCCTCCGCTTATTGCATCACCAACAAGCAACGCAAGTTTTTCTACCGCAATTCGATAATCTTTTTGCAAATATATCTGTATGTATTTCGCTCGCTGTTCCGCGCTGTCAATCAACCCGCTCGAAGGGAATTGTTTTTTTGACGAAGAATATTTTTCGACTGCTTTTTCATATTCACGTAACGAATCATCACAAACCGCAATAGCAAACGAAACATCATCGGAGAACGTGTGTTGAGGAAATTTTTCTTCAAACAATGAAAAAAATCGCCGCGCTTCTTCATAATGTTCCGTGTGTTCCAATAAAACTTTTCCTGCGCGGAATAAAGCGACCGGAGAATTGATGGTGTCTTTACAGAGCGTTGCGAGTTGTTCGTATGCATTTGCAGAGAGAGCGAAATCGTTGTTTGCTTCCGCGCTTGCAGCAAAATGAAACAACGCACTTTTTTTCAGCGAAGCATTTTCCGTATGCAATGCTTGTTGAAAATATTCTTTCCCTTTGGAAAACTTTTTTGCATTGGATGACGCAATTCCCGCTTGAATCAAAACGTTCGCTCGCAATTCACTCAAAGGAAATTTTTGCAAGAATTGTTCGTAGTAATGAAGCGCATTCGTTTCATCGTTCAGAGAAAGAAAACAATTTCCAATTTCAAACGTTGCTTGTTCTCCAATGGTGAACGAATCTCTCACCGCTTTCTTAAACATTTCAATCGCATCGAGAAATTTTTCTTGTTGCTGTAATAATTTCCCAATTTCAAAATTGGCTTCATTTACGTTTTGCGTTTCAGAAAATTTTTCAAGAGCACGACGAAATGTTCTCTCTGCATCATCGAATCGTGCAACGCGAAGATAGAGTTTTCCAAGCGCAATCGTTGCTTCACATTGCGTTGATTTATCTGTGCTTTCCTTCGCAAGTTTTTCCAATTCGTTTTGCGCAGAAGAAATATTTCCTTCCTCCATCGAAACGGAAATCAAACGCAATTTTGCTTTCGGAAAAATTTTTGCCGTTGAAAATTCGCGTGTGATGGCTTTCAAAACACGTTTTTCATTTTCTCCATCGTTCGTTTTTTTGTAACAATCGCTCGCTCTGAACAATGCATCGGGAACGCTTGCATCATTCGGGAAAAAAACTTTGAGACGCTCGTACGCATTTGCCGCCTCTTTGAAATTACTGACACGCTCGAATATTTCTGCAACGTACATCCACGCTTGCGGCGCTTTGGGATTGGTTGAATAACTCAATGCAAAATTTTGAAACGTCGAACGCGCTTCATCGAATTGTTTCAGTTGCGTTTGAATTTGGCCGATATAAAATTTTGATTCGATTGCATTTGCCGATGAGGAATATTTTTCTGCAAAACGTTGAAACTGTTCAAGCGCGAGGTCGTAACTTTTGTCCTCATACAATTTTACTGCAAATTTGAATTCGGCATTCTCTTGCGCATCTTGAGTTCGCGCGAGCGTAGCAATGCAAAGTATCGTGAATAAAAAGCGAATTGAATGAGTGAATCTTTTCATAAAAGCAAGGGCAAATTTACTTAAAATATTTATTGCCGAAAACAAGCACGCTACAATTACCTTTTGTTGTTTCGTTTGAACATCGTGTTTGGAGTTCTTCTTAAATACTCAAATTGTGGTATTGCATCTTAAAATTTATTCGTATAACTTGAAAGTGTAATTTTATATACCAATGACAATTTTCATTTAAGAAACAAATCCACGTCGTCTCTCGTTCGATAAAATCGGACAACGAGGAAGAATAACCTACAATGATCTATCCTCTATCACTTGATTGCTGAACAGAACGACCATCATCACATAAAACAAACTCAACGGTTGCTTCGTGAACGTAAAGGTGAACATTTGATTGTTTGTATCGTTGAAAACACGAATTGTGGTATCGGTTCCACCGGAAAAACTGATTTTCAATTCGAGTGGCATTTGAAAAAATCCTGTATTCGTTTGCGTTTGCTTCGTAATGTATTTCGCTTGCCAAACGCTTCCGCCGAGTGAAGAAATTCCGTACGAATTTTGATACACGGGATGATTTGGTGATTTTACCCATTGATTAAAAAACCAATCGAGGTTTTGTCCTGTCGCTTCATTCATTTTTTGCATAAATGCATCCGTAGTCGCAAACTTATACTTAAATCGAGCAGTATCCGTTGCATACGAATTTATTGCAGAAAAGAATAATAAATCACCCAATGTATATCGCAATATGTGAAGCACGCACGCGCCTTTGTTGTACGTAACGGCAGTATTAAAAAGCACAGCCACCGATGGAGTATAATCCGCCCACGACGGATTATACATCGCCCATCCGGGATTCGGCTGTAAATATCCGTTCGCGTCGTTGTTAATGTCGTTTTTGTATGCTGAATATTGTCCCAGAAGTTTGTTCGAACAGAATATTTTTTTTCTTGAGAAATTGTAAAAATTCTTTGACATCATTCGAGTACGATTCGAGTGTGTTTTAAGAAAGATTTTTTTCTAAAGAAATATGTTGACAAAAAGAATGAAGAAGGGGAAATGCGGAATCTGCAGCGGATTCGTTTTGAGTTTTTCGAATGTTCTTCGTTGTTGGCAAAACAGCTCTGTTACGCCATTGCCGGTTCTTGACCCGTCATTACATTTTATCTTGGCGTAACAACTCCGGGTGGTGGAGAAATGGTATCGCGAACGCAGAATATTTCATAAGAATTTAAAATAGAAAAGAATGTATTAAGAAGAATAGATACTTGTGCAGGCATAGTACCTCATATCTGCGCCTGCACAATGAAGCGCGGTTCAACGCACTATTTAAGTAAAAGCATTTTCTGTGTTCGAACGTTGTTTCCGACTTGCAAGCGGTAGAAATACACGCCACTCGGAATATCATTTGCGTTCCAAGGAATATTGTACGTTCCTGCTGCCAGTTTTTCGTTCACAAGTGTAGCGATTTCTTTCCCAAGAACATCATATACTTTTAAGGAAACAAATCGGAAATCCAAAATCTGAAACCTGAAATTTGTTGTCGGATTAAACGGGTTCGGATAATTTTGGTACAGAATAAAATCATTCGGCGTAGAAGTAAAATTCTCGCGAACATTATCAATTCCGCCCGCAAGAAATTCTCCGGTTTCAATATCTATAATTGCGTGGAAGTACAACGAAGTTCCATCTGATAACAACGCTTCATATTCACCAACCCAAACTACTTTTGTTGTATCCTGCGGATATATCCAAACAAAATTTCCGCCGAACAGTCTTCGGGAAACAACATTATACAGTTGACGAAATTCTTCCCCGCCATTATGCTCTACTACCCACATTGCGCTATCGCTATCAATAAAATTTTCCGGTATCGGTCGCGAATTTTGCGGAAACGGCGGTGGATTGGTTGTATCTACCATCATAAAGAACGACGATGCAAACACTGTTGTATAGAATTGCAATGTTGGCGAGAAAAACATATACATCCATCCAAACGAAGTACCGTCTAAATTTATCGTATCTCCATCTGATTGCGCAAATACATATCGTAACTGTTGGTCAGAAGCGTACTGTGATGCAAGAGTTTTCGCAGTATCAACAAACCCGGTTGCCGTTGTTAAATAAAATAATTGTCGCAATGTCATATTGACTCCATCGCGATTATCTCCTTGAATCACGATACTATCCTGCACCCCGTCGTTATTCTCGTCGTAAAAACCGATGTAGTCGTCAAAGGGATCTAATTCACCGTCACCGTTTGCATCTTTTGCGCAAACGGGCCAATACGTTCCATCACGAAGATAATACGTAGTATACTCTCCCGTTGAATTGGTAATAACAACTGAACTGCGAGCATTTCCATAATCTGAAAACAACGGTTTATCTAACAATGCAATAAATGCGCCCGAAACTTCACCTGCGTACGATACAATTCCCTTCACGACAAATTGCCCATGTTCCTGAGAAGTTGTATAATTTAATACGTACGGCATTGCCAACATTTCACCATTCAAACTACGCGCTCCTATTACAATCCATACATAATCCGTGTTCGCAGTGTGCGTTACTTCGATTGATATTGTTTGAAGATTTCCGCTGTACGTAACATTTCCCAACGTAATGGAATCTAGGGGGTCATGCGCAAGTAAATTTATCGGCAGTTGCAAATCGCCGAAGCGAGTATTCGTATCAATAGGCGATGAAAAGTTAAAACTTACGATTGTGGATAGTTGCACTTCTTGTTCGCCATCCACAGGGGTAGATGACGTTATAACAAACTGCGCTTGCGTTTGTAAAGAAAATACAATAAAGAGAGTGAATATAAAATTCAATATTCGAAACATAAATTTCTCTGGAATTTGTGATTGATAAAAAAAAATTGTGGCTAAAAATAACAAAACATTGTTATGACAACAAGCGTTATAAATCGCATCTTCAAACTTCTGCACCATTGATATTTCATCGGTTTCCTTTATGATTTATGCTTAAAGAAACTTTTCAATCTCACTCAGGAAAAACTCCTTCGGTCGCGCGCCAATCCATTGCGAAACGATTTTCCCATCTTTGTTCAACAAAAATGTTGTGGGATACGCTCGCACATTTCCAAATGCACTTTGAATTTCCTCATCGCGGTCAATAATAATGGGATACGAAAGTTTAAAATGGTTGATAAATTCTCTCACGTCTTCGCTAGCCGATGGTCCCGTATCCGCAGAAATCCCAAGAAATTTTACTCCTTTGTTTCGCAGTTCGTTTTGCACTTCCACCATATCGGGAGTTTCCATTTTACACGGTCCGCACCACGTCGTCCAAAAATTCACAAGCGTTAATTTTTCCGTGAACGATGAAAGTGTAACGCTATTCCCTTGCGCATCTTTCCAGTGAAGATTTGGTGCAGCATCGGTATTGCTTGCTTGCACAAAAAGATATTCGCCAAGCACGGGAGTTGTTGTTCCTGTTTCTTGCGAAACGGATTGCTGTTGTTTGTTTTCTTCTCGTTCATCCGCAGTATTTTTATTGCATCCGGAAACGAAAAAAACAAGAAAAGAAAAATATGTAAGGAAGAAGATTCGGTGATTCATTTTGCACTGTTGATTGTTTTAAAACCATGAAATAATTCTTGATGAACTTCTTGTTTATCCGCATTGCTCACGGCATAGTACAAAACACCTTTATCTATCCACATCGCGATGCAACAATTTGAATCGGAATCGTCTATATACCAATTTCCTTTTTTTAAAACTGTTTGTGCGGATTCCGGGAGGAAAAAAAGATTCAATTCATCAAACGAATTGAAGGTTGTTTGATACAATGCAACATTATGTCCACGGTGTGAATACATTACTTGTGCAACCTGTTCGTTTTGAAACTGCGAGACAATGCCGCCTATCAACTCGCAGTCACTCATTTCGGGAAGCCGCACGGGAAAATTGACACGTGAAGCAAGATACTGTTCCAATTCTTTTCTCTGCGATGTAAGTTTTTCAGGTTTCTTTTTTCCTTGCAAAAACAAATCGAATTCCGTCATTGATTCATTGAGGATGGGCGGAAGCGATTTCTTTTTGGGTTTTGGTTTTTCCGTTTGTTTCGTTTCTGTTGCAACGGGAACAGAAATATTTTCCGTTACTGTTTCTTTTGCAGGATAAGAAACTACTTTTTGTTCGGAAGTTTGCTGTGGCGTTTTCTCCGTATTGTACAACAAAAAAAACACGAACGCCGCTACTGCAACGGCGCCGCTTATTGCAAATGACGGTTTCCACCAATGAGTAAAAAAAGGAAAACGTTGTTCGGTTTGCGTTCCTGCTTCAATGCGGGTTTTTTCAATAATATCTGCGCGGATTTTCCAAGGAGTTTTCAGAGGAGGAAGCGTTGCGCGAAGAAGTTGTTTGGTTGCTAATTCAACTTCGTAGAGTTTTGAACAATGTGCGCATTGGTTGAGATGAGCATCGAGTATGTGTTGTTCTTCGGCAATAAGTTCGTTATCCGCTAATGCTGTGAGCAGTTCGTAGTACTGTTCGCAATTCATTGTTGTCTCCTTTCGATTAAAAATAAATAAACAGTAACCTCAGACATCGGTTATATATCCTTTCTTTTTTGCATACGTAAGTAATTTTTTTTGTAACATTTTTCTCCCGCGGTGTAACCGTGAGCGAACGGTGCCAATCGGGCATTGTAAAAATTCTGCTATTTCTTCGTACTGCAGACCTTCAATATCGCAAAGAAGTATAACGGTGCGAAAATCGTTGGGAAGGGAATCGAGTGCGTCAGTTACTTCGTCGTCGAGTAAGTTCGTATAAAGATTATGCTGCAAGTCGGAAGATTCGACGGCAGATTCATCTTTGAGGGAGTCATAAAATTCTTCGATTTCGTTGTAACTAACGGATTCGCCTTCTTTTTTTTCTTTGCGATAACGGTTGATATACGAATTTTTCATTATCCGAAACAACCACGCTTTCAAATTAGTTCCCTTCTCGAATTGTTCCCAAAAACGAAATGCTTTCAGATACGTTTCCTGCAATAAATCCTGCGCATCTTCTTCGTTGTTGGTGATTCGCATTGCATAACTAAAAAGTAAATCCATATGTGGAACGGCAATGCGTTCAAATTCTTTTTGCTTTTGTTTTATATCCAAAAATTGATGTGCAGTTTAGTGAACTATGGTTGTATTCAATTAAGCGGTGAAAAAATACTAAAAGAGAGAGGTTTGACCAAGAAAAGATATGTTACCACGCCGTTTTTAGAAATTCAATTCCTTTGCTTTGAAAAAAATCCACATCAATATTTTTCCCCAATACAATTTTTTCTCGGGGAATAACAATTTCGCTTGCATTTATTTCTCGAAGCGCAGCGAACGTAGATAAATCTCCAATGTCAACTATTTTCGGAGGAAATTCGCAATGTGTATCCACTTGATACGAAATGCCAATATCGGCAGTGAACATTTTCTCTTCAGGAAATTGAATAATGGCATTGCGTAAAATGACATCGTACGCTTTTTTACCGTTAAATGGAAGTTGCTCGTACGAAGAAATTTTCGAGGAAGAAAATTCGTTTGTAGCAATTGCATAATAAGCAGAAAGCAAACTCACCGCATACAATTTCCGAATATTTTTTTTCTCGAAATCGTTTTTTCTGTGCCCCGCTTCGAGGAGTATCGTACTCACACCAAAGTATTGCATCGAATCGCCGAATGCACGCGGTTCAAAATCGTCGTTGTATCGCGCAAGATTATTCGGAATAAATTGTTTCATTGTTTCGGAAATAACAGCGGCAACGTGCTTTGCTTTTGTTCGCGTTTCATTTTCACTTTTCGCTTCGTCAAATGCCGGGGCAAGTAATGCAAGAGCAGTAATTTCTTTTGTGCTGGAAATAGTACTCAATTCTTGGTCGTGTAAATTGAAACCGAATTCCGGTCGCAACTTCAAACGTAAACCGTGCAACAATCTTGCTTCGTACGAAACACACGCTTGCGCATCGCGGTTAATGTCAATGTTTTGCGCGTTTCTTCGTTGCTTGCATTCTGCTCCGTCGGGATTAACCATCGGAAGAAAATACAATGTACATTCGGAAAGAATTTTTTCTGCTTCGCTTGTATTTCTGTTTGTCAAAAGAAAATTCAGAACATCAAATATTGCTTTCGTTGCAGTAGATTCGTCTCCGTGCATTTGTGTCCAGCAAAATATTTTTCGTTTTCCATTCCCGATGGAGAGCAAATACATTGTTCTATCTTCAAACGAAATCCCGGCTTCTTCAATTTTTATTTCGCTTTCTTTCAACGAATGAATATGCTCTTCAATTTCAGAATGAATAACATACGTGGAAAATTTATTTACTTTCCATTCATCGTAGGAATAAAAAAGTTGTTGGTGATTCACTTGGGATTGCCGTTATTCGTCGGTGGTCATTTGTAATTGGTAATTAGTCATTCGTAAAATCTCAACGTTTTTTTAAGCAAGACAACTAATAACAAATTACCAATTACGTCTTCTGCTGTTTCTTCTTCGCCGCGGGAAAGAGAACATTATTCAGAATCAAACGATATCCGGGAGAATTTTTGTACAACTCCAATTGCGTGGGAGGGTCTCCAACAGCGTGCTGATAATCTTCCGGGTCGTGTCCGCCGTACCACGTAAATGTTCCGCGTCCGTAATTACCATGAATGTATCGCACTTCTTGTGTCCCTTCTTTTTCGGCAAGTACAATCACAGATTTCTTTATCAAATTTTTTTTGAAATTTGTTGTTTGCCCCATAAATCCGTGAATCACATTGACATGATTTTGCGTAAGCATTGTCGGTACCGGGTCATACTTTGCAGAAAATTCAAACAGCGTAAAATAATCCGTTTCAGAATTCATCATTCCTGCCATATCGCTCGGAGGAATGTCAATATCGGAATATTCGTAGCGAAGCGGATTTGTTTCATATGTAAAATTTTCAAATGCAAGAGTTTTGGTAAAATCCAATTTCGTTTGCGCTTTGGAATCTTGCGGGTCTCCATCGTACATCACATCGCAAATGTCAGTATGTTCCGCCGCAAGAGCAAGGTCAAATGCATCTGTTGCGGCGCACATTGCAAACGTGAATCCTCCTCCCGCAATAAAATTTTTTATTTCGCGCGCAACTGTTTTTTTCATTTCCGAAACTTTCTTGTAGCCAAGTTTCTTCGCCATTTGTTCATTCAGCACTTGTTGTTCGATATACCACTGCGCAGAATGAAACGACGCATAAAATTTTCCATATTGTCCCGAAAAATCTTCGTGATGAACATGCAACCAATCGTACTGATTCAACTTTTTTCCCAGCACTTCTTCATCCCATAATTTATCGAACGGAATTTCCGCATATGTTAACGCAAGCACAACTGCATCATCCCACGGCCGAAAATTCGATGGTTGATACACTGCAACCTTCGGCGCTTTTTCTAAACGAACCGCTTCCATATTATTATCTTCGCTTTGCACTTCGCTGAAAATTCGCGCCGCATCGCTTCCAGAAACTTGTTCGTAAAAAACTCCGCGCACGCGACATTCGTTTGCGATGCTTTCGTTGGCATCGCAGAGAAACGAACCGCCGCGATAATTCAAAAGCCAATCTACATCAATATTTTTTGTAAGTATCCAATACGCAATTCCGTACGACTTCAAATGGTCGGATTGCGATAAGTCCATAGGGATAAGTATTTTTCCCTGCGTGAAGGAAAGTGTTGTTAGGAGAAAGAAGTAAGAAGTAAGTAGTAAAAGTTTTTGAGATTTTCTGGAATCGAAAATCATAGCGTATCTCCTCTTAACACCCGAATGCGTTTTCGCGCTTCTTCGACAAATAACGATTTCGGAAATTCGTGTAATATAATTTCGTACGATTCAATTGCTTTCGGAATATTTTTTTCATCATAGTCATAGATTTTCGCTATCATCATCATTGCATTGTCGCGCAGCATGCTTTCGGAATAGTGAGAATAAATTTTTTGCAGCGTAGAAATTGCTGTGCTGTATTGTTTCACTGTGTATTGAAGCTCGCCTGTTTTCAGTAAGGCATCATCGGCGAGTTCCGAATTGGAAAAATTTTCCACGAGATGCTGAAACGCGGTTATGGCTTCGGAATAGTTATTTTGCCGAGCAAGAAAATCTGCGGCGGCAAATTTTTTTAGAACAAACTCTTCTTTCCCGCGATGCGTTTCAATGAATAAACTCAAACTCAACGCATCGTTGGCGATATCGGTTGCAAGCACTTTCGTGAGTTCCTCCAGGTGTTTCGATACTTCTTGAAAATTTCCTTTGAAGTAATAAATTTCCGCAAGACGAAACTGCGCAAGTTCTTTTTGCGAAGAAAGAATGCGTTGTTCCTGAAGAATAGAGCGCAATTCTTTTTCTGCAAGAGCAGTATCGCCAAGTTGCAAATGAATTTCTGCTGTTCGCTGAATACCATCAATTCGCAACGGTGAAGAGAGAGGAACGTTATTTTTCAGTTCGCCAAGTGTTGCAAGCGCTTCCGAAGAATTATTGAAATGCTCACTTTGAATCATCGAAATCTGCAACAAACATTTTGTCCCAAGTTCGCTTTTGTTGTGAGTGGAAGCAAGAGTTCTGTACGTAGATACGGCATCTTCGAATGAAATGCGGAATTGCAAGGAAGAAAATTTTCTTGACGTTGTCGAATCTGCAACGCTCAAGGTTTCGGAAAGTTTTTCCAAACATTGCGCAAACCCAAATTGTGCGGTTGCAATCATCGGAAAACGCGGATACAACCTGATGACATCGTAATACGCTTGCGCCGCGATAAAAAATTCCTTATCACGAAAAACACGTTCGGCAAAATTATACAGTTCGTTTCCATTGGCGCGCGTTTGCTCATCTATTTCGCGGTACAAATTCAACGCTTCCGAATATAGTTTCCCTTCCATCAAAAGCCACGCGAGAAGTCGTTTCAGTTGCAAATTATTTTTTTCTCGACTGTTTGCTTCTATTACCATTTCTGTTGCCGCGACAAGACCTTCTTTTTTCCCGGTGAATGAAGATAGTCGCGTTTGGACGAGAGAAAGTTGCTGCGGCGTATCGTTCAAAAGTAAAAGAAATTCCCTTGCTGCATTTTTATACTGCATCGTCATAGCATAGAGCGAACCTATTTCTGTTACAAATAAATTTTTATTCCCGATTTCCGTTCTTCCACGCAAATAAAAAGCAATTGCTGTTTCCCACATTCGGTTTTCCTGCGCAGCATCTGCAACGATTTTATATACAACGAAATTTCTTCTGTCGAGCGCAATTCCTCGTTCCCACGTGAGTAAGGCAAGCGATTCTTTCTCCGCTTTTGCAAACACTGAACCAAGAGAAGCGATAAGCGCAATATCGTTCGGAGTTTTTTTCAAACGATTTTCGCAAATGGAAATTGCGTTTTCATATTTTTTCAGTTGCAAATATCCGCGCCGAAGTGCGTCGAAATAGAAAGTGTTCGCAGAATCATTGCGAAATAGTTCTTCGTACAGAGAAATTGCTTTTTCCCAATCGCCGCCGCGTTCATAGTTCTGAGCGAGTTTGGATTTCATATCGTTTGACTGCGTCAGTACAATTTCGGTATAAGCCGAGCTAATGAAAAGTACGAGAAGAATTGATTTCATCGCTGATGAAAAGATATTGTATGAAAATTTAGTTCCAACGTGGCAATAAATATATGGAAAAATTGAGGAGCGTGAGGAACGAACGAAACCGTAATGCTTTCTCCGCGTTTTTTTTAGAACTTTTTGAAAGAAACAAGTTATTTCCCAACGAACAAACGTCGTGCATTATGTTCCGGAAGTTTTTCACGACGGATTTTTTGCGCCGCAGAGTACACATCGTACTCGGCACGATAATTTCTGTAAATGAGTTGCTCCGTATCGAACACGCCGAAACTCAAACGCCAGTCGTGGTCGCGCGGTTGTCCAATACTACCAACGTTAATCAAATATTTATGTAGATGATTCAAACGAAATTCTGAAATGGAACATGCGCTTTGGTTTTCTATTCGTATCGGTTCAAGTGTTTCTTCACTGTTCGAAAATATTTCGGCATAATGCGAATGTCCGAAAAAACAATGTTGCGTAGAAAAGTAACGAAAATTTTCGTACGCATCGTATTCCGAAAGAATATAATGCCATCCCGCAGGATCTTTGGGAGACGAATGAACAAATTTGCTTCCAAATTGCTCGCATGATATCGGAAGATGCGTGAGGAAAATGCTATTATGGTCAGTGATTTTTTGGTTTGTCCATACCGTAGATTTCAATGCAAGTTCCGTAAAATTCGAATGCGCTTTTTGAATATTTTCCACTGCTTCATCGTGATTGCCGAGTAAGACGACAGAGCAATGTTTTCGGATGAGTTCGATACATTCATTCGGATTTGCGCCATAATCTACCATATCGCCAAGACAAACAATTTCATCCACTGCGAGCGAATCAATAATATGCAACGCTTTCGACAACGCTTCAAGATTTGCGTGAATATCGGAAATGATTGCAAGTTTCATACACGATGTTGAGGAAGAGAGTGCAATGTTTCAAGACTAAAATTCGACAATACGCCAAAACAGTACGTGTACGGTTCTTTAAAATGAATTCCCAGTCGCAAACTTTCATTTGCGGCATAGAGTAAACCGAAATCGAAACCAAGCGCAGCCGCAACAGAACTTCCCGCTTGACGTTTTGAATAAAACTGATACAAAGGTTCCAAATTCAAACTTGAGTTTCGATGGAACATATTCCGTCGAGTAGCGCGGTTGCGGTTATTGTTTCTTGTATTATTTTTCCATCAACGAGATGAAATAGTTTCGACATTCCCACTTCCAAATTTCCCGCAAGGAGTAGTTTTTTAGGAGAGTGTTGTTGAATTGGCGGTGAAGACGGCTGCACAATTTCAGCGGGCGGCGATGGCGGATTTGACGATTGAAAAACCATAATGACACCTGCGGCTTTCAATTTTGAAAGTCGCACGAATGGAACTCCGTAATGGATAATGGTGTATTCATCCAACGTTTTCTCTGTAAAGCCGCGCTCTTTTGCAAGTATTCGAATCGCTTCCGCTTGCGCAGGAAGAATTGTTTCTTCTTGCGCGCGAACCATTGCAAACATTGTAATGAAAAGAAAAAAGAAAAATACTTTCGCTCTCATAAAATATTCCTGTTATTATTTTTTGTGGGAAAAAGTAGGAAAATTTACGTAAAGAAAGAAAAGCGATTTTTTTTGTCAATATTTCTTCAAAAGAATTGCAAATCGAATATCCCTTTCGTATTTTTCACCCACTTTAAAAAACGATACGAAAGAAAATCGAACAATAACTCTGCAATACAAGTCAAAGATTTTTCAAGAATCATTTGCAATTCCTTCTTCATCAGGAAAAATCATCACGGGAGATATTCGTTGGATGGATGATGGAACAAAAAAACCGCTCGTTATTATTTGTCACGGTTTTATGGCGTTCAAAGATTGGGGAATGTTCCCATTTGTTGGAAAAGAATTTGCGCACCACGGGTTTGTTTCAGTTGTTTTCAATTTCTCTCATAACGGAATTGCAGACAACAATAAAAAAATTACTGATTACAACGCATTCGAACACAATTCAATTTCTAAAGAACTGGCGGATATTCGGAGCGTTACCGATGAACTGTACGACGGTTCGTTGAAAAAAAATTTCTTTGACACGAAAACTATTGCGCTAGTCGCTCATTCGCGAGGCGGAGGAATTGCAATTGTTCACGCATCAAACGATTCGCGTGTATCAATGCTTGCGACGTGGTCTTCCATTGCTCGTTTCGACAGATGGAACACAAATCAAAAAATTCGTTGGCAGAAAGATGGATTTCTTCCGGCAAGCAATCGGATACAATCACATCCGTTGAAACTAGGAATTGATTTTTTGAACGATATGGAATACAACGCAGAAAAATTTTGTATTACGACATCCGCATCACGGTTAACTATTCCTTGGCTGATCGTGCAAGGGACTGAAGATGTTATTACGCCGCTCAATGAAGCGCATGAACTTCTTGAACATTCGAATAAGACACAAACGGAGTTTTTACTTTTACATCACGTCGGTCATCTTTACAACGCATTCAACGAACACGATAGAACAACTGTTCGACACGTTGTAGATGTAACTGCACATTTTTTTCAATCAAAACTATAACAGTATGGAACATACTCATTCATCAACATTATCCATTGCAAAACACAATGCAACAACTCTCAACATTGTTTTTATTGTTGGATTTTCACTGCTTACTTCAATCGGCGCTCAAATCGAAATCCCAACATTTCCGGTCCCCTTCACGTTGCAAACATTTTTTGTTCTTCTTTCTGGCGCAGTTCTCGGAAAACGCAACGGTGCTTTGAGTCAACTTCTGTATATCTCTCTTGGCATCGCAGGAGTTCCGGTTTTTTCGGGAGCAGGATTTGGAATCGCAAAAATACTTGGACCCACGGGAGGATATTTACTGGCGTTTCCATTCATTGCTTTTCTCGTTGGCTATGCAATGGAGCGCGCGCAAAATTTTTGGTGGATTTTTGCTTCAATGTTCACAAGTATGCTTGTGCTTTTTTTCATCGGAACATTTCATCTTTACACATTTTATCTTCACCGTTTTTCAGAATCGGTTGAAAAAGGATTTCTGTTGTTTTCCGTTTGGGATATGGTTAAACTTTTTGCCGCTTCTTCTATTGCGCATCAACTTGTACGGCGGAAAAAAACTTCACAGCAAACATTGTGAAATACATAACGACTGTGTGAACAGTATACGTGGATTCACGTACTATTCGCACAGTTGTTTTTTTTCGAGGCAAGAATAATCACTATTGAGGAATATGTCTTCTCCTCTCGAAAACGATTCCGCTCTTTCGTTCCCGAATCTTACGGTTATTTCCGCATCTGCGGGTTCCGGAAAAACGCACACACTCACGCTTCGCTATGTGCAGTTTCTCCTTTCAAAAAAAATTTCTCAATCGCATCCTCGCAATATTCTCGCCATTACGTTCACCAATAATGCGGCAAACGAAATGAAACGGAGAATACTCGAATGTTTGAAACGCATCTGTCTTGGCGAAAAAAAAATTGTTCACGACGTACAAGCAATTGTTTCTCTCACGAAAGAAGAATTGCTCCGTCGCGCAGAACAACAACTCGAATATATTCTCGAACATTATTCCGAGTTTCAAATCAAAACGATTGATAGTTTTATTCTTTCCGTTTTCAAATCGTCATCTCTCGAATTGGGTTTTCATCCCCACACGGAAATCATTCTTCATTCGAGAGAATTTTTTACGCAAGCGTTTCAGGAATTTTCCCGCAATACGCAGTTGCATCAACAACACGTACCGCTAATTCAGCAGTTGGTTGCATTGATGGAACACACGAATCGCGGCGGAACATATTTGTGGAATCCATTTCAAAAGTTCCTGAATGAAACAATTACCATATTTACTGAACTTCGCTCGCTCGTTAAACCGCTGGATACGGAGGATTATTCGCGCACGCTTCTAATGCTCGAAACTGAACTTGCAGAACAAGCAAATGCTGTGCTGAAACTTCTCGCGGCATCGGGATTGCCGCCGTACAAACTTTTTCAGAATGATTTGCACGACGCGTGTGAAAAAAAAATACCTTCGGTGCTTAAAAAAGAAATCAAATACAAATTTTACAATACCCCGAAAACTCAACAACACATCGCCGCTGAACAAACCTACGGAACAAAAATTACTGACGCAGCGCAACAGTTTTATGTAGTATTATCCCGCTATGCGCTCACGTTTTCGCGCATTCATTTTTTCCCGTACGTGAAATTTTTATCACTTCTCGAAGAACCAATTGCCACCATTGCAAAACGCGAATCGGTCATTACGATAGATGAAGTCAATAGGATGATGAAGAACTATATCACGAACAACACAATTCCGGAATTTTACGAAAAACTGGGCGACGATATTGCTCATTTTCTCATTGATGAATTTCAAGACACATCACCTATTCAGTGGTGCATATTACGACCGTTGCTCGAAGAATCGCTTGCAAAACACGGTTCGTTGTTTGTCGTCGGCGATTTGAAACAATCCATTTACGGTTTTCGCGGCGCCGATTGGAGAATTATGAAACGTTTGATGAGCGGAAGCGAGTTTTATTCCGTTCCGCCAATAGTGAAACAACTGGAAACGAATTATCGGAGTTATGAACATATTGTTCAGTTCAACGACGAATTCTTCACGGAAAAACTTGCGACGGCAAACGACTATGCAGAAGCGGCGGCACGTACCGGCTTATCGGATTTTGTTCAACACGCAAAGGAAGGAACTGAAAAGAAAGGCGTTGTTGCTGTTCATTGCATTCAGCAAAACGATGAAGAGAAAAATGTTCAGCAAGAGCTTATCAACATCATTCGCGATTGCGAGTCACGACATTATACGTGGAGTGATATAGCAATTCTTACGTACAGCAACCAAGATGTTGTTGCTATAAGTTCGTGGCTAAATGAAGCGCAGATAGAATTCATTTCCCATAGCAATCTTGATGTTCGAAAACGAAAAACCATTGCTGAAATTCTTTCGCTGTTGAAGTTTCTTGATTCGCCGATGGATAATCATTCGTTTGCAACGTTGATATCGGGCAATATGTTTTTGAAAGCGTGCGAACGTGCATCAATTTCTTGCACAAAAACCGAACTCTGTAATTTTTTATTTGAATCGCGCAACACAACGTTCTCGGCAACAACCATTCCTTTATATAAATCATTTCAAAAGAAATTTCCGGATGCGTGGATGCAATTCCTTGAACCATTGTTCACCGCTGTTGGATATTTACCGCTGTACGATTGTATTTCGTACGTGTATCAGCATTTCAATGTCTTTCAACATTTTCCCGAAGAAGAAGCGGCATTGTTGAAATTTCTCGAAGTTGTTTGCGTTTCGGAAAAAAACGGAATCAATACACTTCATACATATTTGGAATTTACAGAAATGAACGACGAATCGGAACAGTGGAACATCCGTCTTTCATCATCAGCAAACGCTGTATCCGTGATGACAATTCATAAAGCGAAAGGATTAGGATTTCCCGTTGTCATCGGCGTGCTTCCGGAAAAAAACGCAACTCCAAAAAATCTGATTATTGATGACAGCGAAGAACGTGCGCGCATTCTGAATATCAGGGAAGAACTCTGCAAGAAAAATGAAACGCTCGCAACTATTAAGCGCGAAAAAGAATTACTGACACAAACGGATGCGTTGAACAAATTATACGTTGCGTTCACTCGTGCAGAAGAAGAACTCTACATCCTCGCGCATTTCAAAGATGAAGCAAACAGAAAAAGCCCAACAGCATTGCTTACTCCTTCAGTCATCAAACCGAGCGAACGTTCCCCTCGACAAAACGCGCAAGAGAAATTCAATATGGTAAAACTAGTCCATCATCAGCGTTTCTCGGAAAATCTTGTTCCCGTTGCTCCGCGTGCCTCTCGAGTAGAAACGTTGCGCGGCGAATATATTCATCACATACTTTCGAACATCCAATTCATTGATGATTCTTGGGAAACAACGCTTGCCAACATTATTCACAATGAAATGGAAATGCTTCAGACGCCTGTTTCTTCCGAAGAAATTTTATCGGCACTCAAACAATTTTTCTCGATGGAAGAAATTCTGTTTTTTTTCAAAAATATTTCCCAACGGAAAATTTTGAATGAACAGGAAATCGTGGATAGAAACGGCGTTCTTCATCGTTGCGACAGAATCATTATTGATGAAACCATCGTTACCGTTATGGATTTCAAAACCGGAGGAAACGAGCGCGAAGCATCGTACCGAAAACAAGTACAAGAATATCGGAACGTCGTTAGCGAAGTATATGCGCCAAAGAACATTCGCGGTGTCATCGCGTATGTGGATTTACAGAAAGTGATAACGATAGAATGAGCGCAAGTTTTCTTTTCCCTGCGTCGCACAATCTTATCGAAGAAGTCGCTTCGCGATTGATGTTCACCAAAGCCGATTATTCGAGCAATCTTGTGGTCTTTCCTGGAAAACGTCCTGCGTTTTTTTTAAGAAAGAACATATCGGAAAAACGAAAACAAAGTTTTATTCCGCCACGCATTGTTTCGATTGAAGAACTAATCGAAGACTTGACGAAACGCCTTTTTGCCGAACAGCAACAAACAATTTCGTCGTTGGATGCGGTAGCATTACTTTTCGAGATTCATAGCGCATTACACATTCGATTCGGCGGAGACCATTTTCTTTCTCTTGATACATTTCTTCCGTTAGGAATCAAATTGTTTGGCGAGTTGGAAGAATTGCAACTTGCCAATTGTTCATACGAACAAGCGCGCGCAACTCTCGCTGGAATTACATACGGAAATGTTCACATCATTGCTGACGTGTACGAAAAATTTTACACTGCGTTGGAACAGCAACATCGTGTTACGCGGGCGATGAAATATCGTCGTGTCGCAAACAATTTTTCTCCGTCGGCGTTATCGGAATTTCAACAAGTTGTGTTCGCGGGATTTTTTTCGTTCACGCAAACGGAAATACATCTCTTGCAACAATTTTCGAAACTTCACCACGTTACGTTTCTTTTTCAACAAGGAAGCGGCATTCAGCGTTTTCTCGCGCGGCTTGAAATTCCAACGGAAAAAATTGCCGAAGAAGAACGAACGCCAACAACATTTTTCTATCGTTCTCCTGATTCGCACGGACAAGTATTTGCTTGCAATGAACAATTGAACGAGTGTCTGCGCAGGGATAACAATCTTGACGAAGAAACAGTTATCGTCCTTCCTTCTTCAGATTCGTTATTTCCGTTGCTTCATCATTCTCTTTCGTCGTTGCCGAATGTTGAATACAATATTTCCGCCGGGTACGCAATAACGCGTTCGCCGGTGTTTTCTTTCTATAACGCTTTATTGGAATTACTGGCAACAAAAAATGAACATACTTTTTCAGCATCGCAGTATATCGCTTTTATTCTTCATCCGTATATCAAAAATATTCTTTTTCATCAACGTGCGGACATAACACGTATGATGGTTCATTCGATAGAAAAATATTTTGCCGCATCGAAAGCGAATGCAGTATTTTCGCTGGAAGAATTGGAAAACCATCTCCCTTCGCTTATCGCAGATACGGAAGAATATTCTTCAAACGAACTTCAATCGCATCTTCGGGAAATTCATCGCCGCACGATTCATCAAATGCAATCGTATGAAACCATCGGTGATTTTGCAAACAACAGCATCTCCGTTCTCCAATACATTGAAGAAAACAGTACGGCAAAACGTCATTTGTATTTTTATCCGTTTGTGGAAAAAATAGTTGATGCGCTTGATACGCTAACCCATTCGCTCATTGCGAAACAGAAATTTTCAACCGCTCGTTCGTATGCGCAATTGATGCGCGCGTATTTGCAAACAATCGAAATTCATTTTTCGGGAACACCGTTGAAGGGATTGCAAGTGTTGGGATTTTTGGAAACGCGTACGATACAATTTCGGCGCGTGTTTGTGTTGGATGCGAATGAATACATTTTGCCACCAAGTTCATCGGGAACAGAATCATTTATTCCTCAACAGGCGAGAGAGAAACTCGGAATGGAATTCCATTCTGATAAAGAAAACCTCGCCGCATATTATTTCGACGTATTATTGAAAGGCGCAGAAGAAGCGCACATCTTTTTTACGGAAAACGAAAAACAAGAGCGTAGCAGATTTGTTGAGAAATTATTGTGGGAAAAACAACGTCGAGATAAAGTATATTCCGATGAACAGTACGTAAAAACAATTTCGTATCAACTTTCGCTAAAAAATTCCACCCCGGAAACTATTCCAAAAACCGCTTCTATCATTGATTTTCTCAAAAAATTTTCTTTTTCAGCAACGTCGCTTGATACATACTTGGAATGTGATTTGAAGTTTTATTACCGGTACGTTCTCGGTTTATCGGAAGGAGAACAATTCAATGATGATATAGAAATGAGCGATGTAGGAAATATTGTTCATAAAGTTTTAGACGAATTTTTTAATCCATGGACGGAACAAACGTTGCAAGAAAAACACTTGAGCCCGGAAACACTTTCGGAAATTCTTTCCAAAACACTGCGAACAACATTGGGAGATGGGAACTTTATCCATATCGCGTTGCTTCGGTCGCAAATAGAAAAACAATTGCACCGATTTCTAGAACAGTACCAATTTCCGATGCTTCGTTCACAACCAATTGTGTTGAAACAGAGCGAACAACAACATTCTGTTCAGTATCAACAGTATCGTTTTTCCGCGCGCATTGATAGAATAGAACAACGCGACGAACAATGGTATATTCTCGATTACAAAACGAGCGGCGACGAAACACGATACCGTATTCGCTTCGATAAACTCAAACCTGATGATGCTACAACGTGGAGAAACGCAATCGGTTCGTTGCAATTGCCGCTCTATGCATTCATCACTTCTCGTGCGTACAACATTCCGTTAGAAAAAATTTTTCCTGTCTATATTTTTCTTGGAATGAAGAATATAGATGAACGTATAGAAGTTCCGTTATTTGATACCGCAGAACAGATAACTGAAAAATACGCGATGTTGCATCAAGTAATTTTCAAACTTCTGAACGAAATTACTGATGGAAAGACAGACTTCAAACCAACAGAAGATTTGGAAAAAAGTTGTCCGCGTTGTTCATTCCAAACCATTTGCGGAACACAATGGATGAAACGATGGGAATAATGAGCGCGCTTTTTTTCTCATTATCTTTGGTATGTTTGACTGAATTTTTTTATGAAACAAGAGGCAACATTATTTTTCTTCCTACGATTTTTTCACGTCATCCTGTATTTCTTTGTTCTCTTGCTCGCAAGTAAACGGCATCTTGTCGCACAAGATAAACTGACATTTCAGCGTTCAACTATTGACAACGGACTTTCGCAAAACACTGTGCAAACATTGCGAATAAATTGAATCTGCACGGAAGTTTTATGTTCTTGAAATTTGCGCTGGGAAACAGAAAAAATTTGTAACGTATCGCACTGTTTTAAGACGAATGAACTCAACACAAATCCTTGCAATGCTTCACTCGCTCAGCAATCCTCGAGCGAAAGAAGCGTTATCGTATTTTAAAATCGAATCAAAAAATGTAATTGGAATTTCTGCTCCGATTCTGAAAACTCTTGCAAAAAAAATTGGAAAAAATCACAAACTCGCGCAAGAACTGTGGGCAACAAACGTGCTTGAAGCGCGGGCAATTGCTGTGCTTATTGAAGAACCGCACAAAGTTTCTGAGAAACAAACAGAATCGTGGCTGAAGGATTTCGATAGTTGGGCAATTGTGGATACGGCGTGTTGTTATCTTTTTCGTTTGCTACCCAATGCGTACGAAAAAGTGAGCGAATGGACTTCACGCGAAAAAGAATATGAAAAGCGTGCGGGATTTTCGTTAATGGCATATCTTGCCGTTCACGACAAGAAAGAAAGCGATGCGAAATTCGAACTATTTTTTCCGCATATCGTACGCGAGTCAACGGACGAAAGAAATTTTGTAAAGAAAGCAGTAAATTGGGCGTTGCGGCAAATCGGAAAGCGAAATGTTCATTTAAATACCATTGCAATTCGCGTTGCGAAAGAAATTCACAAACGCGATTCTCGTTCAGCAAAATGGATTGCAAGCGATGCATTACGTGAATTGCAAAGCGAGGCGATTCAGAAGAGGCTGAAAAAGTGAATCGTGCATCGTATTTTCGGTTCACGAATCACGATGCACCAATAACTACGTATTCAGAGTGCGAACAATTGCCGTTACCATTTTTCTCGGCGTAATACGAACAGCTTTGGCAAGAACTTTATTTTTCAATCCGGCAATAACAAGTGTTTTACCTTTCATCATCGCTTTGTAACCGAGTTGAGCAACTATTTCCGCATCCATCATTTTTTTGCGACCAAAACGCGAACGTTCCATTTTTGCCCGCTTTTGAAATCCACTTGCCGTTGGTCCCGGACAAAGTGCAGTCAATGTTACTCCTGTTCTCCGTAACTCGCTCGAAATCGCTTCAGAGAACGAAAGTACAAATGCTTTCGTTGCGTAATACGAAGCCATCATCGGTCCCGGTTGAAATGCCGCAGTGGAAGCAACATTCATAATTTTCCCACTTTTCCGTTTCACCATTTCTTTTAAAAATAATTTTGTCAAATGCATCAGTGCGACAACATTGACTTGAATCATTTTCAATTCATCTTCAAGTTCTGTTTCTGAAAAATTACCGTACGTTCCAAAGCCAGCATTATTGACGAGAACGTCAACCGTAATATGTTCTTTTTGCAGTTGGTTAAAAATTTCAGAAGGAGCATTCGGATCCGATAAATCTTTGACAATAGTATTGATCGGAACAACGTACTTCAGTTGCAATTCGCCTGCGGCTTCTTTCAATTTTTTCGACTCACGCGCCACCATAATCAGGCGATATCCATCATCTGCAAAAAGCCGACTTAATTCCAATCCTATTCCACTTGAAGCCCCTGTAATAAGAACGGTTTTATAATTATTCTCTTGAATAACTGTACCCATAAAAATTTTCCCAAAAAGTTATTGTTACAAAAATAAATGCGGTGCAAAGATAATCATCTAAATGAATTTTACAAATGGGAAAAAATAAAATCCAGAAAAATTTTTTTACGTCATGCTTTGAAAGAAAATTACAATGTGCTATTTTTGTTTTCCCATGGTTGTCCAATAGAATCGAGCGCAAGTTGGAGCGGGGTTTTCTTGAGAGAAAGAGAATGAAGAAAATAATGTAATACAAAGAAGGAAAGAAAATATTTTGTTCATACGATGTAGTTCTATTTTGAATTTAAATAGAACACAGATGACGTCGATGAAACAGATTGTAACGGATTATATCAGCGAAAATCCGTTGAATCAGTTTCATCCGTGTTCTATTCAGAATTAGTTTCGGGGCAAAAAATATCACTTCTTACGTTCAATAACAATTCTTCACGCTTCATTCGCTTTTGTTTATATTTTCCCCGCTTTTTGAAACCAACTCCGCATAACCCGATTAATGCCGCATCTCGAAAAACTCTCCGCCGTAATTTTTGATATGGATGGAACAATAACTCGCTCCAACGATTTGATTTTCGGTTCGTTCAATTGCGTTGCGAAAAAATATTTGCGCAAAACTTTTTCCCCGAAAGAAATCACCGCTCTCTTTGGTCCGGCAGAAGAAGGAGCGATTGAAAAACTCATCGGCAAAGAAAAACTTGCCGAAGCGATGCAGGATTTTTGGAATTTCTATCGCGAGAATCATTCGATATGTTCGCTGTACGATGGGATTATTGACTTGTTTGAATTTTTACGAGAGCATAATATCAAAATCGGATTGTTCACGGGCAAAGGAAAAATTTCTACGCACATTTCGTTGCAGCAATTCTGCATTGAACATTATTTCGATTACATCGTAACAGGACACGATGTAACAAAACACAAACCGAGCGGCGAAGGAATCGAAATTATTCTGCGCGAACTTTCGCTCGATAAAAACGAAACGCTGATGGTCGGCGATGCAATTTCTGATATGAAAGCATCGGCGGAAGTTGGCGTACCGTGTGCTGTTGCATTGTGGGATTCGTATGCGTTGGAAGAAATTTTATTGCTTAATCCAGAATTGAAGTTTTTTTCGGTGAGTGAATTTTCAAATTGGTTGAAAGAAAATGTTTTGAAGCAATCAACACGTCATCCCGAACTTGTTTCGGGAACTTTTGTTCAATCAAAGTAGATGCTGAAACGAGTTCAGCATGACGAAATATGAGTAACAACAAAACAAATATCGCAGTTATTGGCGTTGGGCATCTTGGTTCATTACACGCAAAAATGCTTGCGGAAATTTCTTCGGCAAATTTCGTTGGTGTGTTTGATGTTGATGAACAAAAGCGAAATGACATTGCAATGAAATACAACGTTCGCGCATTTCCAAGTTTGAATGAGTTGTTCGAAACTGTGAATGCAGTAACGATTGCTGCAAATACACGATTTCATTTTGAAATTGCTAAACTTGCTTTGCAAAACGGAATTCATTGCTTCATTGAAAAACCAATTACGACAATGCCGAACGAAGCAGAAGAATTGATAACGCTCGCAAGAAAAAACAATTGCAAAATTCAAGTTGGACATATTGAGCGATTTAATCCCGCGATTCTTGCGATTGAAAAATACGATGTGAAGCCGATGTTTATTGAAGCGCATCGTTTGGCGCAATTCACTGCTCGCGGAGCCGATGTCGCCGTTGTGCTTGATTTGATGATTCATGACATTGATATAATTTTGAGTTTGGTGAAATCGGACGTTGCACAAATTGATGCGAATGGCGTTGCGGTTGTTTCCGATTCAGTGGATATTGCGAACGCGCGCATCAAGTTTGAAAACGGATGTGTTGCAAACGTAACGGCGAGCAGAATTTCGCAGCAGAAAATGCGGAAGATGAGAATGTTTCAGCACGATGCGTATATCTCAGTAAATTTTTCGGAGAACAACGCGGAAGTATTTCGGCTTGTGGATGAACATTTTCAAATGCAATCGCGAATGATGAAACTCGGCGCGATTGATTCGGGAAAATATCAGCGTAACATTATTTTTGAACAACCAGAAATTCCGCAACTCAATCCGCTAAAAGTCGAGTTAGAAGAGTTTGTGAAATGCATTCAGCAAAACACCGAGCCGAAAGTTACTGCGGAAGAGGGAAAGCAAGCGTTGGTTGTTGCGAGTGAGATACTTTCGAGAATTGATGAACAACGTTTCGTGGTTCGTGAATCGTGAACGGCAATCTGTTAATTGTTATTAGTAATTAGTCATTTGTCATTCGTAAATTGAAAAACACTAATGACCAATTACAAATGACTAATGACTTTTTGTTATAAAGAAAAATTCTAATTATTGTAAGTGAACAAACTCCAATTCTCCAATACTCCATTACTCCATCACATCGGCAAAATTGCTGACGCGGAAAACGTTCAAGTGTATGTCGTTGGCGGATTTGTACGTGATGCTTTGATGGAACGTAAACGCGAGCATTTCGATATTGATATTGTTGTTGTTGGCGATGGAGTGGCATTTGCGAAAACCGTTGCGAAACATTTCGGAAGAAAAAACATTGTTACGTTTGAAAAATTTGGAACAGCGCAACTTATTCTCGATGACGTGAAAATTGAATTTGTCGGTTCGCGCAAAGAAGCATACGACAGAAATTCACGCAAACCTTTTGTCGAAGTCGGAACGATTGAAGATGATGTAGCGCGAAGAGATTTTACAATGAATGCAATTGCATCATCGCTGAATAAAAATTCTTTCGGAGAAATTCTTGATCCGTTCAATGGAAGAAAAGCGATTGAAGAGCAAACCATAAAAACACCGCTTGCACCGGAAGCAACATTCAGCGATGACCCTTTGCGAATGATGCGCGCGATTCGTTTTGCATCGCAGTTGGGATTTTTTATCGAAGAAAAAACACTTGCTGCTATTAACGAAATGCGCGAGAGAATTTCGATTGTGTCGCAAGAAAGAATTACGGATGAGTTTTTCAAAATACTTGCATCGCCGAAACCAAGCGTTGGACTAAAATTACTTCATCAAACACGATTGCTTGAAATAATTTTTCCCGAAGTTTCGCAAATGGTGGGACAAGAACAGCGAAAAGATTTTCACCACAAAGATGTTTTTTTTCATACGTTGAAAGTGGTGGACAACATTGCAAAATCAAGCGATAACGTTTGGCTACGTTTTACCGGATTGATGCACGACATTGCAAAACCGCGCACAAAAGCGTTCGATGAAAATGTTGGATGGACGTTTCACGGACACGAGGAAGTTGGCGCGCGAATGCAAAAAAAGATTTTCAAAAAATTAAAACTTCCTCTCGAACAACTTTCCTATGTCGAAAAACTTGTGCGCTATCATTTGCGACCGATGGTGTTGGTGAAAGAAGAAGTTACAGAATCAGCAATTCGGCGTTTGTTGTTTGATTGCGGCAGCGACATTGACGATTTGATGTTGTTGTGTCGCGCAGATATTACGTCGCAAAACCCGCAACGTGTTGCAGAGTATTTGAAAAATTACGATGTTGTCGTTCAAAAAATGAAAGAAGTGGAGGAGCGCGATAAACTTCGTGCGTGGCGACCGCCGGTGATGGGTGAAGAAATTATGCGTGTGTGTGGAATTCCCGAAGGAAAACTTGTCGGTATGTTAAAAAAAATGATTGAAGAAGAAATTCTCGAAGGAAGAATTCCCAATGAACACGATGCGGCTTTAAATTTTCTTTTTTCTATAAAAGATGAAGTAATTTCTCAAAAAGTACAAGTCTAATGTTTTGTTTCACGCAAAGCCGCAAAGATGCAAAGAAAATTATTTTGCGACTCTGCGTCTTTGCGTGAGACAATAACTGCTTGCAACCTTTTTACCAATTTTAGTATCTAATACATTTATTATTCAAATCAGTTATACCAATGTTCATTTCAAAATTGATGAAACATATTTATTTATTGTTGTTCGCGATTATTTTTTGCGGAACGAAAACATTTTCTCAAACAAAAACTATTTCTCTTTCGGAAGCGATTTCGATTTCTTCGGAAAAAAATACACAAATGATATCGTCTCGAAATTCTGTTGAATCGCAGCAGAGTTTTCAACGGGTTGCGTACGGAGCTTTATTTCCCAGCGTTTCTACAAGTTGGAACTGGACGCGTTCACAAGATCCAACGGCAAGTTCGACAACAATTCCGGGCTTTGGAACAATTACCCAACCGCGAGTTTCAAATTCTTTTTCCGCTGGAGTTGATGCGAGTTTAACCTTCTTCGATGGGTTTGCTAACTTTGCGGCGTTGGACAGAGCAAATTTAAATGTGGAAACTTCCGAACTGACGCGTGAACGAACAGAACAACAAACTATATTTCAAACAATTTCCTTGTATTTAAATGTTTTGCGAACAGAGCAATTGTTGAATGTGCGAAAAGATAATTTGCGAAGAAGTAATGAGCAACTCAAGCGAATTCAAGAATCGCAAAAACTTGGCGGTGTTGCGTTGGCGGATGTCTATCGTCAGCAAGTAATTGTTTCTAACGATGAACTTGCGTTGATTCAAGCGCAAAATGAATTTGATAAATCGAAAGTAGATTTGGTAACGTATTTAACACTTGACCCTCTCGTGCAATTTGAATTCGCCGATGCAACAGTTCCGAAAGAAATTGATTCGGTCGAAATTCAAAATGTAAAACGTGAAGAAAAAAACTATTCGGCATTTTCACAACAAGCAATGCAACGCAGATTCGATTTTAAAACTTCTGAACAAAACGTAACTGCGGCGGAATTGGGAGTGAAATATTACCAAGGCGATTGGTGGCCCTCGTTGCGCGCGTTTGCATCGCTCGATTACTCCGGAAGGAAATTGAGCAAAACGACGTACAGTGGAATGTCGTGGGGAATTTCGGCAAGTTATCCGCTCTTCAATAATTTTCAACGAGAGAATTCGATTCAGCAATCGGAAATTGATTTGCGCAATGCAAACGAGCAACTTTCTTTGAAAGAGCGACAGGTGAAAGCAGAAGTTCGGAAAGCAGTATTGGATTTGGAAACTGCAGTAAAATCACTCGAAGTAAGTCAAACGGGAATTCGTTCTGCAATTGAAGACAGAAGAATAGCAGAAGAAAAATATAATCTTGGCGCTGGAACGTTGCTCGATAAACTCGTTGCTGATGCGAATTATACGTCGGCAATTTCAAACAAAGTCAATTCTGTCTATAATTATATTCTTGCGAAACGCAATCTTGAATTTGTGGTAGGAACACTCAAGTAAAAGTAGTTAGAAGTCAGTAGTAAGTAGAAAATCATAATTCGAAAAACAAACATCGTACATCATTTATTTATGTCAAACGGAAATCAGAAAAAGAAATCGAAAAAGAAAATTATCATTTGGTCAATCATCGGCGTAGTCGTTATCGGACTTGTCGTAACAATGGTTTTGAGAGGGAAACAAAAACCGGAAATCATTATTCAAACAGAAAAAGTGCAACGACGAACTATTACGCAAAGTGTAACTGCTGTTGGAAAAATTCAGCCTGAAAAAATGGTCAAGATTAATGCCGAAGTCAGCGGCGAAATTATTGCTATCGAAGTGAAAGAAGGTGACCGTGTACAAAAAGGCGATTTGCTCGTGCGCATTAAACCCGACCAATACGAAGCGCAAGTGAAACAGCAAGAAGCGGGGTTAAATGCGCAACGTTCTGCCTTAGTAATACAGGAAACTCAGAGTAAAAAAGCAGAAAATGATTTCAAGCGTATCAAGGGATTGTTTGAAAAAAGTCTTGCCTCACAGCAGGATATTGATGCATCGAAAACCGTTTGGGATGTTTCCGTAGCACAATGTGAGTCGCAGAAATTTGCGATTGAACAAGCAGAAGCGTCACTGAAAAATATTCGTGAAGCGCTTGCGAAAACAACAATCTATGCGCCGATGAGTGGAACTATCAGCGAACTCATCAGCGAAGTAGGTGAGCGCGTGAGCGGAAGTACGTTTATGCAGGGAACACACATTCTCACCGTTGCGGACCTTTCGACAATGGAAGCGCGAGTTGATGTTGGCGAAACGGATGTTATCAATATTTCACTCGGCGACACTGCGCGCGTAGAAGTTGACGCATTTCCGAACGCCAAATTTAACGGTATTGTGCGTGAAATTGCGAACACTGCAAAAACATTTGGGCTTGGCACACAACAAGAAGTTACAAACTTTGAAGTGAAAATCCGATTGCTCAACGATGAACAATTTCGTCCGGGAATGTCCACAACAGCAGTGATTGAAACGGATACAAAACAGAACGTGCTTTCGGTGCCGATTCAAAGCGTAACGATTCGAACAAAAAAAGATGAAGAAAAGAAACAGCAATCGGAAGAAGAACGGCAAGAAATGGCAGCAACAATTGTGAAAAAGAAAGAAGAAAAGAAAGTAAGAGAAGTTGTGTTTGTTGTAGGAAGCGATACGGTAAATATGACAGAAGTAAGAACCGGAGCAAGTGATGATTCGTTCATCGAAATACTTGAAGGATTAAGTGAAGGTCAAAACGTTGTCTCCGGAAGTTATCGCGCAATCAATCGCGATTTAGAGCAAGGTTCTAAAATTCGCGTGGAACAAGAGAAACAGAAAACTGAAGATAAAAAGTAGATGATAGAATATAGAGCAGTAATAGCGTTAATCAATAGGTTTCTTGAAAATTATCAATCACTCATCATATACTAAATTAATTTGAATGGAAAATCACGCACTCATCAAACTAGAACAACTCACGAAATCATATGATATGGGAAAAGCGGAAGAAGTGCACGCATTGTGCGGGGTAAATTTGCAAATTCAAAAAAATGAATATATCGCAATTATGGGGCCTTCGGGTTCCGGCAAATCCACGATGATGAATATTATTGGATGTCTCGATACGCCAACGTCGGGAATTTATATTTTGAACGGACTAGATGTTCACGATATGGAAGATAATGCATTGGCAAAAATCCGCAACAAAGAAATCGGATTTGTGTTTCAAACATTTAATTTACTTGCGCGTTCCGATGCGTTGCATAATGTTGAACTCCCGCTTATCTATGGAGGAATTGGGAAACGCGACCGCCGTGAACGTGCGATGGAAGCATTGCGTCAAGTAGGACTTGAAGACCGCGCGCATCATAAACCGAACGAACTTTCCGGCGGACAACGTCAACGTGTTGCGGTTGCGCGCGCATTAGTTACGAATCCCTCGATCATTCTTGCCGATGAACCTACGGGAAATCTCGATTCGAAAACAGGGGAAGAAATTATGGCGTTGTTTGAACAACTTCACTCGCAGGATAATACCATCATTCTCGTTACGCACGAACACGATATTGCTTTGCATGCGCATCGTGTTGTTAGTTTGCGAGACGGAATGATTGAAAAAGATGAGCGAAGGTGATAATTTTCAATTCTACGATGACGAAAGAAGAACTACAAGAACGGGGAAAACAAATGGCTTTACGGGTGATTCGATTAGCAGAATCCTTCCCGAAAAGAAAAACAGCAACGCCAAACAAATCAGAAATTGGCAATCGGAAATAGGAAATGAAACTCTGGGAAATCACCGAAGGGCTCCGCATTGCACTGAAATCAATTAAAGCAAATAAAATGCGCGCAATTCTTACGACGTTAGGAATTGTTATCGGCATTGTTTCCGTTACGCTTATGGCAACCGCAATCGAAGGAATGAACCGCGCTTTTTCCGATAATATATCGAAGATGGGTTCCAATGTTCTGTATATCCAAAAATCTCCATGGTTTATTGGCGAAGAATGGTGGCGATTACGAAACAGAAAAGATTTAACACTGCAACAAGCGAACGCATTGAAGCGACAAACAAAATTATGTTCCATCGTTTCGCCATCCGCAGGATTACGCGGTGTTATTCAAACCGGAGACAAACGCGTGGATGATATCGTCGTCAACGGTGTTGACGAGAACTTTGATAAAGTCGGTTTTGCGGAACCTTCCGACGGGAGATTCCTTTCGATGGATGATACAGAAAATGGAAGACCGGTTGTCGTTCTCAGTCAAGATATTTCAGAAAAATTATTTCCTCACGAAGAACCGCTTGGAAAAAGCGTGAAGATCCGCGGTAAAACATTCATCGTTATTGGTTTAAATGCAAAGCAGGGAAATTTTTTGGGAATGAGTCTCGATAACCGTGTGTTTATTCCGATAAAAAATTTTATTGACCTATATGGAAAGCAAGTGTTGTTCACTATCAATGCAAAAGTTGCCGATGGTGTAAACATTGAAGACGCAAAAGAAGAAGTGCGCGGAATAATGAGAAAAGTCCGACATCTGAAACCAGCGGAAGAAGACGATTTTGCCATCAATCAACAGGAACTTTTGCAACGACAATTCGATAATATCTTTTCTGTGATTTACGGAATTGGATTGTTTATTACGGGAATGTCCTTGTTCGTTGGCGCAATCGGAATAATGAATATTATGTTTGTTTCCGTAACGGAACGCACGAAAGAAATCGGAATAAGAAAAGCGTTGGGCGCAAAACGTCGAACGATACTTTTACAATTTCTGATTGAAGCGGCGGCAATTTGTTTAATCGGCGGTCTTATCGGACTTGCCATTGCAACACCATTAAGTTTTCTCATTGATTCGTTTCTTCCAACATCTATGCCTCTTTCCATCGTTGTCGTTTCACTTTTAATGTCCATCGTTGTCGGTTTAATTTCCGGATTGCTTCCTGCTTATCGCGCGGCTAAATTAGACCCGGTGGATGCCTTGCGGTATGAATAATATTTTTTCAAACAACATTAGTTTCAATGGAATTCAAAGAACTTCTTACAATTGCGCTTACTTCCATTCGCGCCAATAAACTTCGTTCCATTCTTACACTTTTAGGAATTGTCGTCGGCGTCTTTTCTATTATTGCGGTGATGACGGCAATGGGTGTTCTGCAAAGTACAATTGAAAAAGATTTGAGCGATTTAGGTGCAAACACGTTTCAGGTGCAAAAATTTCCGGTCAATATCGGCGGCGGCGGAAGAGACCGTTCCAAATTTCGCAACAGAAAAAATATCACGTATGAACAAGGAATTGCCGTCAAAGAACGCGCAACTCTTGCTGAATATGTTGGCGTGGAAACATTAGAATACGGAAGAACCGTACGAACAAAACGATACGAAACCAATCCTTCCGTGACGCTCTTCGGCGAAAATACCGATGGACTAATTACGAATAACTGGATTCCAAAAGATGGACGCGGAATAAGCGAGGACGATATTGAATATGCTCGCAATAATATTGTACTTGGCGCACGTATCGTTCAAAAAATATTTCCTCACGAAAACCCGGTCGACGCAACGGTGCAAGTTGATGGAAGACATTATCGTGTTATCGGCGTTCTCGAAGAAAAAGGTTCATCGCTTGGAGGAAATCAGGATAATCAGGCAATTATTCCGATAACAACGTTTATGCGCTACTACGGAAAAGAACGCAGTTTCAATATTATGGTGAAAGCGCAATCGCAACAGTTGTTCACGGAAACGATGGAACAAGTGCGCTCGCAACTCCGCAACATTCGCCGCGTTGCTCCTTCGGAAGAAGATGACTTTGCTATTTTTTCCAACGATTCTCTTATTGACCAATTCAATGATTTTACGAAATACGTGAAGTATGGAATTCTTTTCATCAGTTCTATTGCGTTGCTGGCGGCGGGAATCGGCATTATGAATATTATGCTTGTATCCGTTACAGAACGCACAAGAGAAATTGGAATCCGAAAAGCATTAGGCGCGCGCAAACGGGATATTCTCCGTCAATTCATCATTGAAGCAGTTATTCTTTCCGAAATCGGCGGCATGGTTGGAGTTTTCCTCGGTATTCTCGGAGGCAATATTGTCGCACTCTTAATGGAAACTTCTGTCGTTATTCCGTTTGATTGGGCAATTATTGGATTACTGATTTGTTCTTTTGTTGGAATAGTTTTTGGTGTCTATCCCGCGTGGAAAGCGTCAAAACTTGTTCCGATTGAAGCGCTGAGATACGAGTAAAACATTTTATTTGTACTTATCGAAGTAATACCGTGTAAATCGAAAAGACCACGTATGACACAAGACAACGAAACCTTTTCACACCAGTACATCGCATATTGCAGAAAAAAAATTTTGAAAGAATATTTCCCGAAATTTCAACGTTGTGTCAATGAATTAAGCGAAGAAGAAATCTGGTGGCGCGCCAACGAAACGGACAATAGTGTTGGAAATATCCTTCTGCATTTGTGCGGAAATATACGTCAGTGGATAATTTCCGGCATCGGTGGAACGGCGGATATTCGCGAGCGCGCAAAAGAATTTTCCGAACGAACCCACATTCCCAAAAACGAATTGTTGCATAACTTGGAAACGACGATGCAGGAAGCGGATTGCGTACTGCAACGCGTTGATTCATCAACTCTTTGGGAAATGCGTCGTATTCAAATTTATGACGTAACGGTTCTGGAACTCATTGCCCAAGTTGTCGAACACCTCTCGTATCATCTCGGACAAATTGTGTATATCACGAAAATGAAAAAGGGAATTGATTTGAAGTTTTATATGTTGTAACTCCATACACTACACGTTCCTGTTTCTCGAAGCGTGGAATGTTGAATTTCTTTCCTGTATTATTTCACCAGCACTAATTTTTTCACGTCAACAAAAACTTCTGATTCGCCTGTTATTTCGATACGATAAAAATACACGCCGCTCGGCAAATTCATTGCGTCAAATTCTACTTCGTGTTCTCCTTCATCCATTTCTTCATTTTGTATAAGCGTTGCTACTTCTCTTCCGAGAACATCAAAAACTTTTAAGGACACAATACTATTCACGATTAACGAATAACGAATCACGGTTAACGGATTGAAGGGATTTGGGTGGTTTTGAAAAAGAGAAATTTCCGACGGAAAATTATTTTCTGTCATGGTAACCGATGTAGGAATAATTTCTGAAGAACGGAGAAGCGTTCCTTGCGAACCGCTGACATAATACGTAACAAGTGAATCAACTTTTGTAAAGGTGATGGTGAACAATGCCGCAGAAGAGCCGGAATTCTGCATCTCCCACGATGTTCCTGTATTTGTCGTCTTGAAAATAAATCCCGGTGTTCCAACTGCATAACCGATACTATCCGTTGAAAACGTTACCGAATGCAACAAAGCGTCAAACAGCGAGGTAGTTGACCACGATGTTCCTCCGTCCGTGGTTTTCAAAACTTTTCCGTAATCGCCAACAACGTAACCGACATTCTCATTCCGGAAATGCGCGCCGAGAAAAATATCATCATTCGTTTCGGAATGTATTTGCGACCACGTTGTTCCTCCGTTGATTGTCTTAAAAATTTTTCCTCCATTGCCGCAAGCAAAACCAACATTCACATTTACAAAGGAAAGCGCGTATAACCCCACAGTGATACCTGAATATTGTCCAAACCACGTCGCTCCGCCATTCGTGGTTTTGTACATCGGTGAACCTCCAATCCCGCACATATAGCCAATACTGTCATTGAGAAATGTTATCCCCGTGAAAATATATGTTTGCCCAATGGAATTAGAAGTCCAATTCATTCCACCATTAGTAGTTACCAAAAATCTGCTGTTATATCCCGCCGCAAAACCTTTATTTGCGTCGAGAAAATACACTGCCATTAACTCATCATTTATTCCTGTCGGTTGAATCGTCCACGTGTTTCCTGTATTCGTTGTTTTTATTATCGTTCCCTGCTTTCCAACTGCGAAACCGATGTGCATTGAATCCGTGTGAGGAAAAAATACCGAATTTATTCCTTGAGAAGTTCCGGAGTTTAACGTTACCCATTGTGAATAACTCAAGGGGGAAATGACAAATGTAAGAATGAGAAAAACAAAAAATTGTGTTGTGTGCTTATTCATAGTTCGATATATCGTAATAAAATTTTCGGGATTAAAGTAATAAGTAAATCTACAATTGCCAAAAATTCAAATTTCTTTTTAATCAACTCTACAACGAACAAGCAAACCAACGTATTAACATTCAATGGAAAAATATTTCATTCCTTAGAACTTATTCTTCTAATTTAAAAAGGAATGACGCAGAGAAAAGAAAAATCTTTCCTCTGCGTCTTTGTAGTTTTCTAAAAAATCACTTCATCAAAATCATTTTCTTCGTTTCTGTTTTTCCTCCAACGGATAAACGATAGAAATACATTCCGCTCGAAAATTTTTCTGCATTCCATTGCACAGAATAATTTTTCGCAAGTAATCCAATAAAAGTATAGTTTCCGTTGACATCAGTTAACGCAGAATCCGTTTTATCATCCGAAAGATACATACGCCAGTTTTGCACACCGGTTTCAGTTTCATCTGTCGTCTATGTCATCAAGAAAAATTATTCCGGTGTTTGCAAGTTCAAACAATCCATTTTTCCCGACATCGCATTTGTGTATGCTCCTTTTTCATGCCTAAATAATTCGCTCTCCAGCAATTCCGGAGGAAGCGTCGAAAGTCCTACTTTAATAAACGCTTGCGCGCTGCGAGAACTGTTTCGGTGAATAAATTCCGCGATGATTTCTTTTCCAACGCCTGTTTCTCCCACTAACAAAACCGTTGTATCCGATGCCGCAATTGTCGTTATGCGGTGAAATATCGGACGCAGTGTATGCTTTGCCCAATAATCGAAAATGTACTTGGGGATTTTTGCATCTTACATCATCAACGCTCACAAGAGTTCAGAATGTTCTCAATGACAGAATCAGCCGCAGTTACCATTTCAGAGGAGAACATATTCCCTGTTTCAAAACTTCTACCTTCAATTCCGAACACAAGCAGTTGTTGCGGAAGTTGATTCAACGTGCGAGAGAGTTCGATTGCTTCAGCGATGCTGAAGAGATGCGACGAGTAATTAAAAAAATTAGTGGGAATTTTTTCTTTGCTTGCATCGAAGAAATGAACAGTTCCAGCATTTGCGTTTGACGAAACTGCATCAACAACAAAAACCATTTCTTTATTTTTCCAACACTCCATTAAACTTGCTCCTTCGCCGCTGTGTTCAATTACTTTTACATTGTTGAGATTTAGTTCTTTTATTTTTCGAGCAACGTAAATTCCAATTCCATCATCGTTGCGAAATTCATTTCCTACGCCGATAACAATAATTGGAGAATTTATTTTTTCAGTTGCGTTCAATTTCCAATTTCAAAAAATGAGTAGCGCACGAAATGCACGGGTCGTAGTTACGGATTGCTTGCTCGCATAACCACGTGAGTTTCTCATTATCGAGTTCAAGATTTTTGGGAACAAGATTTCGTAAATCACTTTCCATCGTTCGGAAATTTTGTGCTGTCGGAGGAATGATTTTCGCATCAAGAATATTTCCGCTTTCGTCAACACGATAGCGATGGAACAAAATCCCTCGCGGCGCTTCCGTACATCCGTAACCAATTCCTTCTTTCGGAATAATTTCTACGCAAGGTTTTTCCGGCATTTCATAATGCTCGATTATTCGCAGTGCTTCTTCAATTGCATACAATGTTTCCACTGCGCGAACAATAATACTCTTGAACGGATTTTTTATGAACGATGGAAGTCCAACACTTTTTGCCGTTTCTTTGCAAAGCGATGTGAGTTTATCAAAGTTCAAATTGTATCGTGCGTTCGGTCCGACAAAATAATTTCCACGCTCTTTCAAAACAGAATGTAATGCGTTGGAATGTTGCACATGCTCTTCTGCAAAATGATATTCGTAATCTTTAATTTCAATGTCTAATCCTTTATTGGAAACAAGTCTTCCTTCGTTGAACGGATATTCATTCGGATGACGAAGCGCAACGTATTCATAGTCTTGTTCAAATTCCGGAAAGGGAAATGTTGCAACAAGTTTCACCGTATCAATAGCCGCATCGCGAGCCCATTTCAATTTTTCAACAAGTGAAAGCAAATCTTTTTTCGTCGGCAATTTGTAAAATCCGCCAACGCGAACA